>JASFHC010000183.1:0-5478 GCA_050123435.1 Desulfobacterales bacterium | reverse complement strand
ATTAATTAGGAAAATAAGGATAAATTAATGCTACGGGCAGACCTTTACGAAAAAAGCATTCCCATAGACACTTATATTGCTTCAAGCGACTTCAAGGCCTGCGGGTTTCACAGTCGAGAAGAGTTTCTGAACAAACTGCGTTCCGGACAACTCAGACCCTCACATTGCAAAATTGCAAAGAAGCGTTTTCTTTCCTTGCTCTGGGCGGCAAAGCCGGATGAGGTCTTGCCGGAAATAGAGGTGTTACAACTCCCGAATCCCGGACCCACCGGGCTCTTTTCCATCAACCAGCCAAAAAAGGATTCACCGATCCTGGTGTCGGGCAATTCAAAACTCACCGGTGAGGTTCTTACTGCAATACTCTCCACGACCATAAGTCCCTACTGGTACCTGGTTGTGGACACGGATGGTCATACTGTGGACATGGCGATCGTCTACGAAGTTCTGACAGCCGAACGGGTGATGCAGGTGCTCGCCAGAGAAAAAGTCGACCGAATCGCTCCGAAATCAACCCTTTTCCTTCCGGGCTTCGCTGCAATGATCCGCGACAATCTGGCGGAACAAAGCGGCCGGACTGTGAAAGTCGGCCCGGTATGTGCTGCCGAACTTCCTATTTTTTTTGGAGACAAACGCTGGAAGTTAGCCTAGTGTCCATCCATAAACGGTAGATTTTGGTTGGACACTGACTAAAAATTATTCTTTTACCTTATTTTCCCGTACCTGAAGATAGACATCCCGAAGTGCCGTATATGGATCTATGGCCGATTTTTTGAGTGACTCATAATCCCCAATTCGAAACGAGGTGTTATTGACCGCATCAAATGCTCTGATGCCAATAGACGCTTCAGTCGGCTCTACATAACTTACAGGATCCAAAAAAAAGTCCCCTGCCCTTCCGATTGAATCACGCAATGTGGACGGCCCCAGTATCGGCCACACCAGGTAGAATCCGTTTCCGAGGCCATAGTTGCCAAGGGTTTGGCCCAGGTCTTCTGCGTCAGGAGCGGCAAGTTTGGGATATTTATCGGCCGGACTCCCGAATCCAAGAACACCGATAGTGGTGTTTACAATAAACCGTGAAAATTCAACCGCCGCGGCCTTGCCTTTTGCCTGAAACATGCAGTTGACCAGTCTTATTGGAGTTGTAATGTTGCGGAAAAAGTTTTTTACACCGGTTCTGACAAAATCCGGAGCAATTGCCTTGTATCCTCTGGCCAGAGGTTTAAGTGCCCAGAAGTAAAACTTGTCATTGAAATGAAACATGGCCCGGTTCCAAGGGGAAAGGGGATCTGCCACCCGCAATTTATCTTCCTCGAATTCCTCTTCAAAAAAATTTTCATCAGATATATCTTCCATTTCAGAGTCTGATGGCATTTGTTCCGTCTCACCGGTTGTGATTTGCCGGTTCTGATCAACTTGCAGATCTTCCGATACCGCCTGGGAGGGGGTCACCGGTCTATGGGCACACCCGGTGGACAAAAAAATAAAAAACAAAGAAAGCCATAAGATAAAAATCAGTTGTCTATTTTTCATATTATCAAATACCTTTCGTAACCTAACTCTCTTTGGCTTCATCCCCAAACGGCTTGAAAACCACTATCAATTGCGGCAACAGCGTCAGGGCGGCGATTAAGGCAATCAACATTGCCAATCCCGTTAACAGACCAAAATATATGCTTGGAATAAAATTGGACAACACCAAAATCGAAAAACCGATGATGATTGTCACAGATGTATAAAACATTGCATGGCCGATGCTTCCATGACACCGATGCATGGTCATAATATAATTCCGGTCAATTTGAAACTCATTTGTAAATCTATGAATATAGTGAATCGTATCATCTACAGCAATTCCCACACTAATTGACGCGATGGTAATCGTCATCATATCCAGAGGGAGATTTCCCCATCCCATGACGCCAAGGACCACGCCAATGGAAAGCAGATTGGGGAAAATGGCAATCAAGGCAATTTTCAATGATCTGAAAAGGATCATGAACATTCCCAACAGCGCAAGTATGACTACGCCCAGCGTCAGGATCTGAGACCTGAAGAGACTCTGCAGCATATTGTTGTATAACACCAGCATGCCGGATAAATGAACATGCTCTTTTTTTAACCCCAGCTTGCCGACCAGATCATGCCGGATCTTCTTAAGCAGGTCGTTCCGTCTTAATGATTTTTCAGAATCTCTGACACGGACGGATAAACGAACCTGATTATTTTCAACAGATACGTAAGGGGTCAACACGATATTCCTGAATTTTTCCGGCAGCTCGCTGTAAAGCAAAGCCAGTTGAAAATTATCCAGGGGATTGCCGTTGTTTAATTTTTCAGCCACTTTCATCATGGTCCCCAGAGACAGAATCTTACCGGTTTCAGGCAGACTTTCAAGATAATTATGTACAGCGACAACCCGAGCCATTTTGGCAGTAGTAAACCAATATTTATTTTTACTTTCTGCCTTATCAAATTCATCAAACTCGTCAAACTCATCGCCATCTTTTGTTGCAGTTTCAGGTTCCGCGGCAGGTGTCGATGCTTCAACCGCTTCAAAATCAACAACCACATCCAGTGGCGTGGTGCCGCCCAGATTCTGATCAATAACTTTCATACCCTGATAGATCTCGGTCGTATGTTTAAAATAATCGATAAAACTGTTTTCAACCGTCAGGCGTGATATTCCAATTGCGCTGAGCATAAAGGCAATACAGCTTATTATGAGTATAAATGTGCCGTGTTCTTGGGTGAACCTGGCTAAAAACGGTGTCAGTGAAAAGCGCAATTTTTTCCCGGAATGCAGAGTTTCTTTATTCGTCAGCATCAATACGGATGGAAACAGAAGGAAGGTCATTACCAGGGATACGACAATCCCGGCACTCATCATCCAGCCAAATGTTATCACCGGCAGGATATCGCAGAGCAGTAGAGAACCGAACCCCGCAATTGTTGTCAACGCGGCATACAGACATGGCTTCATTTTCAAACGGACCGTATCAAGAATAAGTTGCCGGTGTTCGGCCTCAGGGTTTTTCAACCTGAGTTCACGATATCGCACAATCAGGTGGATGGTTATGGCCATAGTGATAATAAGTTGTAGGGATATGAAATTAGAGGATATGACCGTAACCTCCCAGTCAAACAATCCCAGAAGTCCCATCATGGCAATTGCGGAAAACGCACAGCAGAGTATCGGTAAAAAGATCCAGCGTATTTTTTTAAAAATAATACCTAATGTGAGAATTAAAAAAAACAGCACCCCAAGACCGAATACTTTCAGGTCGTTTTTGATAAAGCTGATCAAATCGTCCGCGATCATGCTGACGCCCCCAAGAAAGAGTTGGGCATCTTCACGATACTTGTCCATAATCGAACGGATTTCAGCAATATCCTGATGCCGGACCTTTCTCATCTTGTCCCGATGATTTCTAAATTGTTCGGTGACGTTCCTGAATTCAACAGCTTCTAAAGCAGTAAGTGGGCCGGCGGCTTTTTTTCCCTGAAAACCATTGCGACGGGCAAGCAGATCCCGGTAAATTTCATCAATGGGTAAATATATAAGAAGTGCGGTGGTTTTAAGATCCGGACTGACCAGAAGATTTTGATAAAGAGGACTGTTTTTAAACTCGATCTTTGCCAGTTTTTTGTCGACCGTTTGGGATTCCAGCGTCTGGATATTGGCAGCCAGTTCTTTAATCGGTACCGGCGGGCTTTCCAGCAGAGGGACATCCAGTATTGAAACCACTGAAGATACCCTTGCTATCCCCTTTAATTCATCACGCAACCGGCTTAGGTTTGACAGTACCTGGTCTGAAAACAGATCGTCTTCAGGGGCATAGGTCATCACCAGATACTCTTGCAGACCATATCGTGAATCGATAAGGCGAGAATAACGGAGATCTTCGTCGTTTTCGAGAACCAGAGTTTCTGCCGATGCGTCAAGTCTGAAGTCCTTTGCCTTATACCCCAGGAAAGAGACCACCGCCAATATGCAGATAATGGTGAGTATGGGCCGCCTTAATATGACCTTATCGAAAAAACGCACGGTCAGAGAGTGAAGTTTTGTCATATTAATCGTTATAAGAGTATTTCAGCTAAGGCGAATTAGTTTCCATCCAGAAATGGCCCTTTTCCGCAATCTCTGTGTCAATCTGCGGAATCACTTGTGCGGAGTACCACTCGTACGCCTCCGCGGTATTCCTTGACTTCCTTGACCTTACGAAAAATTGCTCATTTCTGCATTGGAAACTTAATTTGTGCCCATTATAAATTTATGGATGGGCACGAATTAGTTATTTTTCCGGTTTTTCCGGTGGTTCCGGTTGTTCTAGTTTTATCAGAAGGTCGTCAATGGTCCCGTTACTAAGGACATGGTCAAACTGAGATCGGTAGGTCGAAATAATACTGACACCCTGGATCTCTATATCATAAATCAACCAGCCGCGCTTTGATTCATGAAATTTGTAGAGCATGGATATGGTATTGTTTTTAGAGACCAGTTCGGTCTGAATCTTAATTTTTCTTTTTTCCTGAACAGGCGTTTTAAAAACCACTTTTTCATCGGTATAAAGCGCGAGCTTGTCGAGATACGACGCCTTCAATCGTTTGGTAAAAAGCTCGATAAATCTCTGTCTCTCTTCTTTGGTCAGGCCGGGCCAGTATTTTCTCCCCAGAGAGAGTTTGGCCATGAGCGGAAAATTAAACAGCGGCGTTACAATCTCGATGATTTGTTTGTTCTTTTCCTGCTGATCAATATCGTTCTGCTGCAAAACAGCAATTGCTGCATCAATCTTGCTTTCCAATAATTCTTTTGCGACATGTTTATCATCTGCACCCAGAGTTTGGGTCATTACCAGCAAAATAAAGACAAAACACAAAAGGCGTTTCATAATCCGTTCCTTCGATCTTTTTTAAGGTTTACAGGTTCAGAGGTTCAAAGGTTCTGGGTTCGAGGGTTCAAGATTGTTTTGAAAGATGAACGTCCAACATCGAACGTTCAACGTTGAACATCGAATAATGATGTCGCTTCGCTCCTCAATTTACTCTAAAATCAAGTAAAATTCTTGCCTTTGTTTTTGTCTTTCATTCAACATTCGATGTTGGACGTTCGATGTTCGATGTTCATATTTTTCAGTAAACATTTGGGTTCAAGGTTGATGGAAGATTGCACAATAGATTTACGACCCAACCTCTGAACTTTTAACCGATATTCTATTTTTATGCAATCAGTTAGTATTCAGCGCCTGTATTTCCCCATAAGCTGCGCCTGGCCGATTATGTGATTTTCCATCGCTTTTAGAACTTGCTCTTTTGTGGCTCCGGAAGATAAATTCAGGAGGGTATCAAGGGCATATATTTTGAAATAATACCTGTGGGTGCCGCCGGGTGGGCAGGGACCGCCATAACCGATCTTACGAAAATCATTGATTCCCTGTGTGCCGCCCTGTGCCGGGTGCTCATCGGTTGCCACGTTCT
>JASFHC010000182.1:0-5478 GCA_050123435.1 Desulfobacterales bacterium | reverse complement strand
CCAATCGTTTATTTATATATATGCTACACAGACATTTTTGAATTTTTTGATTATCAGGGAAACTGAACATCAATTGAAAGTTCAGTCTGAAGAATTTGATATCACAAGCAATTAGAACGTTGTCAAGGTGGTGGGTATATTGCGGAAAGCCCACATTCTCAATATAGAGTTTTGTGTTTACTGTAATCTTTTATCAGGCTCATTACAAATAATCGAATTTTTTCATTGGTTTCAAGGAACTGAATTTCAGTTCGAAACATTCCGGAATCTTCTGTTCTGCAAAAAACGACCTTACCTCTAATATGAATTAACTCGTCTTTAATGCCGACGGCCATTAACAAAATATCTCGCAATTCTATCGAATTATGAGTCTCTATGAGGGTGCCCCCTAGACTTATTTCTATGGCACTTCCAATCCCCTGATCTATTTCGCTGCCGCTATCGTCTACACAAACATATGATACAAGATTGTTTGTTTTGACTCTCGGATGTTTTCTTTTTTCTGTTATCGTCAAGTTTCTACTCCGTCTTATTATAAGCTTGCCCCTATTCAACCCAAACACCACATTTCTGCTTGAGAAATGAGGTTTTGCTAAAATAGATCTCAGAATCCTTAGCCATGGGTTTTAGCCTATTTATGGAAAACCATATCCAATCTATATCATACACAATCGTAAAATAAATATTACACTAATAGTAAAGATTTTCATCCGCGTAAATAGCAAGAATTTCGAATATGGCCTTAGAGGGACGAATGTTCAAATAATGATCGATTATGACGTAGGCTATCTCATGTGCCAATATACCGTCATGCACATCATCAGCGTTGATATATATAGTGTTTTCCTCGAAAATATACCATGCTCGAAAATGACTATCTTCCCCGATCATTTTTTTTCGGACTTCATAAAAACTTTTTTTATTAGGGTAAATATTAATATTGACCTTATCCTTACATATGCCCGTATCGAGTATCTGTTGCACTCGTTCAAATAATGCATCTACTTTTTGTTTAACAGAAACGATGGGATCTTTTTGCTCAAAAAATGAAAAGAGCTTTTTTAGCCACTGCTTGCTTGGTAAATAGTCGATACTGTCATTAAATCTCTCAAGATCTTCCAAGGTTTTGTATTTAATCACGGCATACCGGGATTCAATATGCTGCCATGGTGTTGTTTTTGATGTTTCTCCCCATACTGCTTGAGCTGGAGAGTATTTGCGCTGGTGCTCTTTGTAATAGATATAGGGGTTATCAGTATCCGTCTCGATACTGACATAATCATCAAGTCTTTCTTGGATATCATTAGGTAACGATGCGGAAATCTGCCAGTTTAGACTTTCAAGGTAAAAGTATAATTTTCTATGATCATCATAGTAAACCCTACAGTTAGGATAATATCGATATTGATATGTTGCCTGATATCCATGAGATGGTGTGTTGGGTAGTACTTTTTTATTTTTGGTTTTTTTTACTTCATCGCGATATCCGTTTCTAACTCCTTGTTCCCGTTCAAAACCTACCGGTCCTCTAGCTGTGCTACATGCATCGAAAGAAAATAGAAATAAGGCTGCCGCCAAAAGCAATATTATTTTTTTTAAAGCACTATAATTCATCTCTATCTGCCTTTTATTATTGCATCCATATAGGTTCTTCTGCAAAAACCAAACCAACACGATGAAACCAAGATGATGAAATAAAAAATAAGTATTTAATTATAAATAGTTAGGTGATTTATAGAAATTTTCTGCTTAAAATAATGTGACAAATATGGTCAAATGAAGTGACAAAAGAAATTAGCAGAGTTTGATAGCGGGGAAATAAGGAGTTAGCTCCTATTTAAACTTTATCTATTAGTGGAGTAATTTCTTTGAAAAGGAAGGTATGGAAGTGAGAGGTGTGCTTGATTAGAAATATCTTGCCAGTCTCTAAACCATTCTTAACAACAATAAATATGCAGATATCATATCTTTGTTAGTTCAAACAAGTCCTCGTTTCATATTAGTTTTTTATTTTACCATGCCGGAACTCTCATGGCGGTATAGGATTAGGTTCACTCCATATGCCGACTTTGCCATATCTGGCAAGGATTCCTTACAAAATGCATATCTATCCTAACGCCTCTGTTATTATTGTATGCGCCTCATCAAAATCATCAATGGTAAACTGGAGAGGTTTACCGATTTTTATCTTTATAGTTGAAAATGGTTGGGATAATTTTTTTCGATCCCAAGTATTAAATTCGAAATAATTTGATGAAATAAATTGAATCGCAACGATTGGGACTCCACTCTGCAAAGACATATGGAGAATACCCTTTTTAAGTATAAATGGAGGGCCATTGGGTCCGTCAGGCATTACAACGGTAGAATAATCTCTTTTTAAATATTCAACGAGCTGGTCTGCTGCTTTGCGACCGGAATGACCGGTAGAACCAAGAATTATCTTTTCAACCCCCATTAATCTTAGCAAAACATGACACGGCTTCATATACCAGCTGGGATGCTGCATAAAGGCATAGGAGCCACGGCCGAGAACCGGAAAAATACTGGGTACTCCACATAATGTAGCAAGTGGCACCGAGCTGTGCCAATGGCAAAAAATGTGATTTGAATGTTCTCTAAGGTTCTCTTGTCCTGTAATTTCCACTTTGATTGTAATTCTAAGTATTAAAGTGAAAAAAAACAGTATAAACCCCATTCCATAGCCAAAAAGATAAAAGATGGGCTTAAGGGTATGAGGTATATTATTTACTCGATATCTGGAAAGAATTGATTTATTCATACTCTTCTTACACCTTATAAAACATGTAAATAGAATATGACAAAATTTTCATAAGGACTGCTAACTGCTAAGTATAGATTAAATGGTTAAAGATATAAATCAATAGCAAAAAAACTGGATAAGGAAGGGTGAATTAAATTTCAGATACCAAAACTGCAGGTTCAAGAACCTTAAATTAAATTGCATATATCGTATTTTTTACAAAAATGCAAAAAAGGCAAATCCCCGGAAAAAGGATTTGCCCTTATGATATCTAAAAACACAAATTTTTTTAAATTATGTTGAGCTTTGATCTATTGCAAGTATCTATGGTTTTACAATGAGGGCCTAATATTCAATATGTCGAGATTCGATGAAAAAGGCAGTGACCATCATCGGGTCACTGCCTCTTGAATCGGCCATGGAAGATTATTAAAGACCAGGAGGAACAGAAGGATCAGAACACGCTTCAAGTTCGAATCCACTGACATACTGAACTGTCTCATCATCAAAACGAATCTCTATCCAAGGATTCCCAGCGTAGCCTCCGAGTAAGAAACACAGACCACTACCTTCAAGCTTGCCTTCGCCTTCTTCGTCGGTACTTAAATCGCCAAGATATAAATCTGTGGGGGTACCAGGCGAGCCGAACATCAAGTAAACAACGTAATCTTCTTCAAATTCAGCACCTTCTATTTCTACCTTGAAATCTCCACTCTCCCTAATCCACACCTCGCCCTTTTCCAGTGGTTGCGAATCTACGGGAACAATGTCCGCTTCGAACATTGCTCGCACATCAAAGGGTTTTTTTGCGCTGGCTGGGCCAAATATACCGAACGCTACAATCACCAGCGTTACAGTAATCAAGATTATCAACGATTTCTTCTTCATTTTTTTATCTCCTTTTCCAAGGTTTTTTATTGAATCGCTTTCTTATCAATTGGCAACAAATTATCACCTCCTTTTTAGGTTGCTAATATTTTTGGAGTATAATTTTTGGGTTGAAGGCAAGTTTCATCACATTCTATCCAGTATCAATATATTATTTATTAGTTGTTCTTTGTTTTCCTTCATGCAATCCATTCCCTCTCCCTCATACATTTGGAGTAAAGATTTCACCACTGCCTCTTTGGCGAATGGATTTAGTTTATATAGGATCTCTTGACCAATAAGCGTGATAACCTCCGAAGGCAAATTGGATATTTTAAACTCCAGGTCTTTATTTCTCATTTAATAATCTCCCTTAAGATTTTAGAAGGATTATCGTTCATTCTCTTAATAGTATCGGATAAATGTAAAAACATAAGCATCTGTTTTTCCATCCGAATTTTCATCAAGAATGCTGGCTGCGAAAAACGAACCTAACCATTTGAACAGACGTGCTACATCCGAAGGCTTGGTTTTTCCTTTAGCTGTTGCGAGGTCATATGTTACAAATTCTTCAGGGGTGGTATCATGCACATATCGAATAGTATTCGATTCTAATTTCAGCAGTTGTGCATCAGGAGGCTCTATTGAAAACGGGGAATCAGGGATTGCTGGATCTAAAACATTACGAGCATTTCCAAGCAAGTTTGGATGAAATCGTATGGAATCGGGGTTGCTGCCGTTCTGTTCATTATCTGAAATAGTTCGAACCCTGGAAAAGACATATAAGTCTTCTCTTTCATAGGGAACAATAACTTTTGTTGGCGTGTCATCCAGCGGCTCATTAAAACATCCGGCACACACTTCTTGTACCATCAGGCCGGTTATGTTTGACTTTTTGTTTGAAATATATTGTGTCGTTGACTCACCATATTCATCAATGAATACTGATTTTACGCCTGACAATACTTCTTCATATAAGAATGTGCTTGGATCTTTCCCATGGACATTCAAATTGAAATGAGGTCCACTCGGATATTCGGCAGTATTTATAATGACATCTTGCGGTTGTCCTGCCATAGCCGGTGAAATCCAGAGAATAGGTGTGCCTACCAGCATGGCAGATACCGTAGCCATTAAAATTCGTCTCATTTTTTACCCCCACAGTAAAATAAGCTAAACTTAATAAATATCATATTTCAAATATTTACTATGCTTTTACCACCCCCTTTTTCATTTAATTGATAAAATTCATTAATCAGGTTTGGTTTTGGATTTATATCTTTGAGGAGTTTATCTGCATTATGGCATGCAAAAAGCGTACAAAATATAAATAGCCTTTTAAGAAAATTTAATTACGTCAAGATTCCAATTGGTTATCTTGTGATTGTTTTGAATCCATGGGTTGAAAGCTAAAGGAATTTGACAAATTATGTCAAAAAAAGTGCCATTCCTTGATAGGTTGCCAATCAAGGCCAGGCGACATTTTAGAGAAAAAAATAGAACATTTAAAAGGGCGAATCTGTTATTTTAATGAATTTTAAAGACAATAATGGAAACATTTAAAAAAAATGTAGGGATGAACTATTGAAGTTACAATGGGTGTAATAAGAAAGCCCCCGGAGATTATCCCCAGGGGCTTATGGGGGTAAAAAATGAAGGACGAATCCTATCATCTTTTACATAATAAAATATATATACAACAGAATGTAGAGTCAAGTACGTTCTGTCACATATTATTTTAATAATTTTAACGCTTTTCTCATAGGTATTCTTTTAAGTATTTCTGGCGAACTCATGAAACCCGAAATTGCTCCCATTATCGCCCCAAAAAGCAAGATTACCAGGAT
>JASFHC010000181.1:0-5480 GCA_050123435.1 Desulfobacterales bacterium | reverse complement strand
TATCTTGCAATGTCTGAAATCGATGCTTCAAAAACAGGTGGCCCGGTGCAAATAACGCTTCGGATTTTAGAAAATGCCTTGGGGAAAAAGGCCCTTTTGTATGACAAGTCCGGTGAAGAACACTTTAATCTAATATCCGCATTTCATAAGAGCTTAAGGGGGAGTGATCCTGATGCCGCGGTCTACTGGCTGGGACGAATGCTGTGGGCCGGTGAAGATCCTTTTTATATCGCCCGTAGAATGGTCAGGTTTGCAAGCGAAGACATTGGGAATGCAGATCCCAATGCACTTGGAGTTGCATTGAATGCTATGGAAGCATTTAAGTTCCTCGGGCATCCGGAAGGCGAGCTTGCACTGGCCCAAGCCGCCGTATATCTTGCGACGGCTCCAAAAAGCAACAGCATATACCAGGCCTACGGAAACATTAAAAAGGCTGTTGACAGTTATGGTTCTTTGCCGGTGCCCCTTCACATTCGTAACGCCCCCACAGGACTGATGAGAAAGCTCGGGTATGGAAAGGATTACAAATATGCCCATGACTATAAAGATGCATATGCTCCTCAGAACTATTTGCCGGAAAAACTGGAAGACAGGCTTTTTTATGCGCCCACAGAACGAGGGTATGAAAAGATAATTAAACAGCGGCTCGACGGATGGAGAAACTTGAAAAAAACAAAAACTTAAAACAAAAGATCTCCACAATAAAAATGTGTAGTACGGGAGCTGTCGGGTTGGCACAGAATCAGCCATCCGGGAACAAGATTTCAAATACACTGCGCAGGTTGGCTCGGCGACTTTTGGGAGTGGTAAATTGGATTGCATCTTCTGTTGGATTGTTCTTGGGGCATTCACGGATTAAAGCTTTCATGGACTCCTCAAAATTAAAAACCACCGCCTTGCCACGGGATCGAGTAATTGACAAAAGGGTTTCCCGGTCTTTTGGGTTAGAACACACATAGGTTACGGCTTGAAAGGGGATATTCAGCTCCATGGCCAGCTCGGAAATCAAGCGTGCCTTTTGTAGGGGGTCGGCGGTTAAAACGTTACAATCGCCTGTGGCCAGCATTTTATCGTAGGCCTGGTGATCTCTTGCCCGGTGGAAATACCGTTGTACCAGAGACATAAGCTTTTCCTCGGAAATAAGGGTGTTAGGTCTTCTTTCAAGTCCAAACACAAGCGGGTTCGCCACAACGGCCAGGAAGCGATCGTGACCATGCAGCTGGCGGACCGCTTCAGTGATTATACTAAAGCTGGAAGAAATCAATAAAACCGGTATGTTTCTCCGGTAAAGGGTTTCGATAAACATGTCAAAACCGTTTACAAAACGCATCTTAAAGGTAGCGTATTCTATTGCCCTGCGCAGCGAGAGACCGCAAGCCAGGGTCGAATATTCAAGAAGGGTTTCTTCGGGTTTTGCATCTCCGGCACTTTCTTTTTCATACAAATCAAGTGCCTGATCATACCGTTCCGGTTCAAGGGGAAATGCCGAACGGATCAATTCGGACGGCGTGTGATCATGAACCACCGCACCCTCGAGTTCCAACACAACCAGTTGTCTATCGAAAGTATGTGCGTTTGTCATAATTGTTGAACTCTTTTCTGCAACCTGCTGAAATTGAGAATGATTTTTAAAAATACTCTACACCAACTTTGTAACAAAGGTCATGCTGTTGATTGAAAGTCTTATGGCACCAAATCACCTGAGCATGAACGCCTTCATCCAATTCAGTATTGCCCTGTTCTCTAAAAAGTTTTTTCCCCCTTATAAAAACCGGATCACCGACATCTAAAGGCTGGTTTGTTAGGAATATCAATCCGTTTTTATTTATATTGTATGCGACGGCGTTTATTGTTTTAAAGTCGTCATGATAGAAACCATATCTTTTACAAATAATTTCTCGTCCACACTCGTGGCGATCATATTGGCGCTTTTCTGAATCATAAATTTCAATTTTATCACTGTAATTTTGAAAGATCCAATCATAATCTAAAGCCATTTCTTTTTGATCCACCAAAAAGGCATGTTTGCTTTTTGAATTGTTTTTGTGTGTTGTATGAAATCATTTTTGCAGGCATCGGTATCACCTCCTTGGCTTAATCTATTACAGCTAAAATATCGTCTTCTTTCATGAAAATATGCTCTACTCCATCGATTTTGATTTCGGTTCCGGCATACTTGGAAAAAAGGATTCGATCCCCTTTTTTGACGTCCAAGGGAATCCGTTGTTTGCCCTGATCATCCATCTTGCCGGGCCCTACGGCCACGATTTTTCCTTCCTGTGGTTTTTCCTTGGCCGTATCCGGTATGATAATCCCACCGGCAGTTTTTTGTTCCTCTTCTACCCGAGTAACAATCACTCTGTCATTTAACGGCTTGAATTTCATTTCTGTTTCCTCCTTTTTAGGGTAATCGGTTATAAATGGTTTTGAAGCAACATACCCGCTAACGCTATAAAACATTTACGGGAATTTTCCTTGAGATAACGTTTTCAGTAGAATAAAAGGGGAATTTAAATCACTGATCGTGTTGGCGACCGTTTGTCCGAAGTGTTTAATAATTTCATATGGTTGGGCACGGCTTTGCTGTAAAAAGGATGGCAACAAGATGCGAGCCCGAGTAATCGCATCAGCGTCCTGATCGATGCTCAGTTCAACGGGTTGAAGAGGCGATGAGTCCAGATCGGATGTCCTTTGTGTTGAAAAGGAACAGACTTTTGCCAAGAAGTCGGCTTCCGCCGCCTGCAATTCATTTTTGATTTTTTCAATAAATAGGCTGTTATAATCCAATTCTAGAGTATTCCGTTCCATTTTTCCGAAATTACCAGAATTAACAATATGTCAACATATCTATTGGGGGCGTCGGCCTATAAGGCCTCCTTATCTGTAATCGGACAAAACTAGCCTTCCCTGCATACCACAGGTTGACCTGTCGCCTAAATTAAAAAAAAATAATGCATATCATATCATTTTCAAGAAAAAAAATAAGGGTAGGGCATTTTTTTTAGATAGCATTCCGTTAACGAAGTGGAAGGTGGCCATGCATGACTATCACTTTTTTCTGCCACATACGCAGGCCGGGGTTAAAATAATTATTCCTAAACCTGACTTGTTCGCTTGGGATTTTTTCTATAGGAATAGACACGACGATTTGAGAACAGTATCTTAGCAAACATTTCATTTTTTACATTAATAGGGTAATGGCCGCATGACTCAATATATAATATTACCACCGATTTTAAATTTTTTAGCGGTGATATCGTTTTTTCAGAAGGGGCAAATTCATTTCACCGGGTTTACTCTTTTCGTTTTGATGATATATGCAATTGGCATAAACTCGATTTGTGTTGATATTTTGGAAAATTAGCACAACATCCGATTTCGGTTTAAAGAAGTCTTCAAATATAATAAAAGCCATCCATAGACAGTTTGCCTGCTCTGTAATGCCCTAACTATCTTTATTTTTATTGATTTTTAGTGAAGATTTTATCCTTTGTTCTCAATTTGCTCCTATAATCCTCCCAATAATACCATAGCTATGCATCACTATATATTGTATTATTTTTTTCTTGACACACAAGATACTTTTACAATAATAATTTTTAAAAAGAATTATTTATGAATTCCAACGCATTGATTCTTTGACCCTGAGAGGCCGACAAAAAGGAGATCTCAAAAATGTCTGCCCCACAAGAAAACCGCCAACACACCAGAGCTAAGATCAGGTGGCCTATTACTATACGGCTCCCTGATGGTCCAATAGAGGGGCAAACAGTAAATCTCAGCATAAACGGTGCCTCTATCTACAGTGATCAGAGACCGAAGCTCGGCAAAACTCTTAGTGAGCAGATACCGAACCCCGGAGAAATTCTTGCAATGACGCTTAAGCCGCCAAAACGCTCGTCTTTTGAAATTAATGCAAAGTTATGCTGGATAAGAGATGAGAGGATAATATCCGTTGATATGGGCACCTGTTTCACAAATATTTCTGATGAAGATCGCCTGTTTCTTTCCGCGGTGATCTCAGGATAGTTCAATTCAGAGCTAAGTAAATCTTCATTATTTATGGATTGAAGCTAAAGAAGAAAAATCCGGAATTGCTGGCGTATTCGGCTTAAAAGGATTTGGACGAAAATAAATCTTTAAGAACAGTTAACGATGAGCCACATGTTACCCGATAATGGTGGTAGGCGTATGGAGATTGAACGGCGACAATTCTCTTATACCGCACATATTCCTGAACGCAGGTCTGGTAAAGAACGCAGAAGTGGATTTGACAGAAGAAAGCCGAGAAAGTCAAAATAATCAATATGTTAAATAGGCAGAGTATTCGCGGAAAGATGTAGTTCCTAATGATTGAAATATTAAAAAACATGTTTAAAACTAAACCTGAGAAATCGACAATCGTAATAAAAGGTAAATGTTCGGACTGTGGAAGCGAGACAACAATTGAAATAACACCCACATCAGGAGGGTTTGGATTACAGGGTGGCGCTCTATTTAAGTGTTCATCCGACGGGTTTTTTATGAAGTGTTCCGATTGTTACAAAGACAACCCAAGAATATCCTCATCAAAGGGTCTAAACAAAGGCCTTGTATATCAATATCATGAGAAATGACTGATTTTGAAGGACATCGAAAACAGGCTCTATCCATTACGTATCTATGGCATGTATCCCAAAAACCAATCCATTTATTACGAAAACTGGATTTTAGCCTTACAACTCCATATGCTGTATAAGCGCCTATTTTTAATTTGCACCAGAGAATTTAAGGTGTTTGCATTGAGCCATGAATCCAAACCATCCCACCACCTATGATTGAGATTTAGGTTTAAAATCAAGATTCCAATACCTGCGATTATTACTATCTTGCATTTTTGAAAAAGTATTGAAGTATGGCTTGACCGGATGTTAGCCCGGTTCGTAACATTGGCAAATATCATAAGCCGGTGCAAGCCGATAGTAAGTCCCATCCCAGTGATTCAATAATCCGATCCACATGGTACCGGAAGTCGTAGATGTGGCTTGGCGTAATATTGACTTTGGTGTGCAAAAGAGGAATTCCCTATCATCAAGGCCATATACCGGAAAAGATCTTGACACCGGTATAAAATAAAAATACAACGCATCTATTTTTTGTCAGGGGGATTTTGATCGGATTCAATAAAGTGGAACATATTAAAGGAATTGTAATAATTACAGGCAACTTTGGCAGCGGAAAGACCGAAGTCGCCGTAAATCTTGCAGTTAATCGGAAACGTTCGGGTATAGACGTTCGGATAGCGGATCTTGACCTTGTTAACCCCTACTTTAGAACCCGGGAGGCAAGGGAACCCCTTGCTCAACTGGGCATCGAGGTGGTTTTACCTCCGGAAAAATATCTGCAGGCGGATCTGCCCATTTTAAGCCCTGCCATAGCCGGTCTAATTCGTCGACCGAGCCAACTGACGCTGATAGACGCAGGAGGCAATGATGTGGGTG
>JASFHC010000180.1:0-5555 GCA_050123435.1 Desulfobacterales bacterium | reverse complement strand
TCGTGCCGCATCTAAAACCGTAGTTCCTTTTTCGACCGTAACCTTGGTACTATCAATAGTTAAATTCATTTTTTCCATTACCTTTATCTAAAATTGTGTTTTAGACTTCTTCGTTAACAGCTTGTTCTATATATTGGCAATTTCCCCATAAGCTGTTCCGACCCCCCCCCGGTTCTTTGGTTTGAGCCTTGTTTGCAAAGCGCTTTTGGGCAAAAGACTCAACAATCACTCGATGGAAGGTTTTGAAAAGACTTTAAATTTTCTTCAAAATTATGTCAAGAATAAACAGTTCACGCCCAGAAAGGACTTGGTTTTCTGAGCTGAAATAAACAACAGTGTCTCCGATCATTTCAAAATATTATTAATGCGTACCCTCTTTTCTCCATTATCTTAAACTATATTGAAAACCAGATAAATTCTTCCTGAGAAATCAGGGATAGCGCTGCGTCAAGCACCCAGCAATGGAAAAACAGTTTTTTTAATTTTTGTAACCATCGATGAGGCCATTTGCCGTGCAGACTCAGCAATTGCGCTATTCATTTTATAGGGTAGGTCCGAGAGGGTGAGATTTTGACCCAGCTCGGTCCGGTGCTTGTTGACAAAATTTTTGGGCAAACTGTCGGGGATTTCAACCTCTTTCATGATTGACCACGCCTGAGTCCATGCTCGGGCCACATTCATGATATTATTTCCGCCGCCACCCAGTGCAACCCATTTAAGGCCCCACGATTTTATCTCCCGGACTATTTTACTGAAGCCGTTGGTCGTTAGATTCAGGCTGGCCAGAGGATCGGTTGCCAAGGTGTCCACCCCAAGTTGTGTCACCAGTATATCCGGATCAAAAGCATGAACAAGCGGCGGCACCAGTTCCATAAAAACCCAGATGTACAAATCGTCATCGGTGCCAGGCGCTAACGGCACATTGACTGCGTATCCTCGGCCCGGCCCTTGGCCGATATCGTCTGGAAAACCGGTGCCCGGAAAAAGCGTTTGGCCATGCTGATGAAGAGAGACGGTCAGGACTTGATCCATGTTATAAAATGCCGCCTCAACCCCGTCGCCGTGGTGTACATCTACATCCAGGTAAACGACGCGCAAACCGTCCTCAACCATTTTGGCAATTCCTATAGCCGGATCATTAAGATAACAGAATCCAGAAGCCCGATCTTGCATTGCATGGTGCAAACCGCCTGCAATATTAAAAGCGATCTCGCGATTTTCGTTTAATATCTGGCGGATACATTCAAGTGTTGCACCGGTGACCAATAAAGACCAGTCATATAAACCGGGAAACAAGGGGTTGTCACCACTGCCCAGACCGTAATTCCAGGCTTGTGAGGGGACCCTGCCCGAATTGGCTGTTTTAAGTATCTCCAGATATTCATGAGAGTGAATGAGCATGACATCTTGTTCGACGGCTTCTCTTGCTTCCACCCAGGGCGGCGAACATGTATCAAACATTCCATATTCACCGATCAGGTCCATGGTTAACCGGAGCCGTTCCACTTTCAGTGGATGACTGGGGCCATAACTATGATGGTGGAATTTATCGCTGAAAACGAGAACGGCTTTTTCTTCTGAATTCATGAGTTATTTTTCTCATTACGGATATCATTTGTCGAACGTATCTCCGGCCTTAAGCCCCTGTTCGGTGGCAAATTCGGCGGCGGCGACTTTTTTGCCTTTGACCGGCCGGACTTTACCTGCCACAAGCCTTGCTCCTGACAGGGCCACATGCATCCCTTGATCGTCAACGGCAAGAATTGTTCCAGGAGCTTTATCGGTAGTCTCTTCGATGAGCTTTGCGCCGTAAAAACGAACCTTTTCACCCTTCAACGAAGCAAAAGCACCGGGTTGGGGATCACAACCGCGCACCAGATTATATAGTTCTCCGGCCGGCTTGTCCCAATCAATGCCCGCAACTCGGTCATCACAGGGAGGTTCATAGGTGGCACCGGCTTCATCCTGAGGTATTTTGGGGGCCTTGCCTGATTTGATAAGGTCGATGGATTCGAGAATGGCATCAACCCCCATGGGAAAGAGGTGGTTAAAATAAAGGGAGCCAGTGGTGTCATCCGGACCGATCTCGATCTCTTTCTGAAGTAGAATCAGGCCGGTATCGATGCCCCCGTCCGGCCAGAAAATGCTCAGACCGGTTCGGGTGTCACCCATAATTACCGCCCAGTTAATCGCACTGGCGCCGCGATGGCGTGGCAAAATCGAAGGATGATAGTTGATGGTCCCGTTAGTGGGAACCTCAAAAAAGCGTGCCGGGATTATATCGGTCACAAAGGCCATTACCGTGAGATCCGAATTGAGTTCTTTGTACCCGGCGAATACCTGATCATCTTTATACGTTACCGGTTGAAAGACGTCAATTCCTTTGGACACCGCCGCATCTTTGAGCGGGTCGGTCCGCCCCCCCGGTCTGTCCGGTGGCGCATAAACTCCTATTATATTTTCATTTCTTTCCAGCAGGCCTTCCAACACTTTTGCCCCAAATGCCGCCTGTCCAATCAGTAGGATACGCATAGTTTACCTCCTGCATTAAATTGATGGTAAGAAATTAGAGGGATGTTATATTTTCTGTAAGATTATAAAAGAATCATGTCAAGTCTGAATTGATCGGTTTATTTAATTGAACGTTTCGAGATTTCTTTGCAGACCGGTGGATATATCTTTTGATTGAAAAGAAAAATTGAGTGATATATACAACTTTTTTCTATACGTTTATAATTTTTGGCGTGTCCATTGATATGAAGGCAAAACAGGAAAAATTAAAAGAAATATATGATGACTTTGAGATACAGGCGCGACCATTCAAGGCCGGAGCTGTCTGCGAGGTCGGATGTGCGTTTTGCTGTATCCACTTTGGCAATGTGGATGCATTAACCCTGGAAGGGCTCATCATACACGAATGGATTGAGAATCTCGACAAACCGGATCAAATCAACATCTGGAAAAAAATTGTCAAGAATATGAAAAAAAGAGAAAAGCGGTCGGTTACCCCATGTCCATTTCTTAAACAGGATAATACCTGCCTCATCTATACGATACGACCCTTTAGTTGCCGGCAGCTGTATTCTTTGCGGAAGTGCACCAATTCGGGACCTATGGTTCATCGCCAGGCCGTGGAGCTGGTAAAAAAGACTGTTGAAAAGCTCCAGCAACTGGATGCAACCGGATATTCAGGGCACATCAGTTACATTCTTCATTTGATTGCCAAACCGGATTTTAGAAAGCTGTATAAATCAGGAGGATTCGATCCGGTTAAGATTATGCCCTTCGGAAAAAAATACGGCATTGTCATTAATCGTATGGTATCAAAAAACGACCCATTATCATTTTTGTGATATGGTGCTACACTTTTAAACACTCAATCCAGGTTTTTTTTAAATATTTTATAGACTGCTGAGAAATCCTCTTTTTCGATTCCTTTCTCAAATGTTTTTGCATAAAGTTCCTTTACAACGGCTCCGGTAAAGAATGATTTTTTTTGTTCATATGCCAGATCTTGGAGGCAATGAAGGTCTTTATAGATGAGTGCATTTGAGAAGTGAGTTGAAAAATCGTCTTCAAGCAACTTGGTTTTTTTGGCATTAAGTACCAGTGAGTTGGCACCACCTACCGACAAAATTTCTAATATGTCTTCTTTGCTGATTCCTATATCTTCTCCGAGCGTTAACGCCTCGGCAATGGAGGCCATGAAACTTCCTATAGTAAGATTGTTGACCAGTTTCATTTTTGTGGCAAGGGCGGGTTCTTTCAGATAAAAGAGATGTTTACCCATATTTTCTAGAGTGGGTTTAACCGTTTCATATCCTGTTTTGCTGCCACTGATAAGAATTGTCAACGCGCCTTGGGATGCAGGAACAACACTTCCCAATACCGGAGCTTCTAAATAAATACATTTTGCCTGGGTACAAAACTCATGAAATGTCTTTACATCTTTGAAATGGTTTGTTGACAGATCTACAATTATTTTTCCGGAAACGTCGCCGGATAACAGTCCGTTGTCTTGAGTTAAAATCGTGTGTACAGCGTTGCTGTCGAACAGACATATAAATATAATTTCAGTTCTATCCGCTACTGCGGCTGGTGAAGCGGCTATCTCAACCTGCAACCCATAAGCTTTTGAAGCGGTTCGATTCCAGACAGTTAGCGAATGCCCGCAAGCTAAAAGTCTTCCCGCAATTGCTTTCCCAAGATTTCCGAGTCCGATAAATCCTAAATGCATTTTATTTCCTTTCTTATAATAATTAATAAGTTGTTGAGTGTGAGCCTCCCAGTCTAAAACGTTTCATCGAAAACCTGCTTTGATCCTGAACCCGCTTTTCTGATCCACCCAAGACGTGTCCTTCCATAACCAATTATTTTTGTTCAAGATCAAGGCATGTGAAAAAAATAACCCCCCCGGTACCATCTGCCGGAGCTACGGGGCAGGCATATGTTTAATATCCCGAGGATTATTTTTTGAACATAACGCAGAGATTGGACAAAAAAACCATTTATGAATGAACACTGGGAGGTTATAAAGAAACTTGCTGATAATCAAGACTTTACTTTTTCGAAGAAGGAATTATAATACCCAAGAGGATAAAGATCGTATGCGACTTCTTTTATACAACATACGATATGGTGCGGGCATTGGGATGCATTTCCATCTTCCGGTTCCATATAGTGGGTATTTAAAAAACACCAACGGCAATTTACAAAATATAGTAGATTTCATAAAATCGGTTAATCCGGATATTATCGGATTGCTCGAGGTGGACAGCGGTTCCTTCCGCTCCGAAAAAAGCAACCAGGCCGAAAACATCGCCCGGGAAATAGATCATTGTCCGATTTATCAGTCAAAATATTCCGCGGCTTCAATCGTTCAAAAAGTCCCGGTGCTGAACAAACAGGGCAATGCGATTCTAACGAACCAGAAGATTAAATCTCAAAAGTTTCATTATTTCCGGGAAGGTATCAAGCGCCTTGTGATTGAGCTTGAGTTAGAAGAATTTTCGGTTTTTCTGGCACACTTGTCCATTAAATTCCGTCATCGGCAATACCAGTTGCAGGATCTTCATGCCATAATAAAATCCCTAAAAAAACCGGTCATCGTCGCCGGTGATTTCAACGTATTTTGGGGAGATCGCGAACTGCAATTATTTCTTTCTGCAACAGGGCTGAAGAATGCCAACATAAACGGGGAACCATCCCATCCCAGTCGATCACCGCGCCGACAACTGGATTACATCTTCCACAGTCCGCAAATACGAATTACGGGTTTCCAAATCCCTCAGGTCAAATTATCTGATCATGCCCCCTTGATTTGCGATTTTGAACCGGTTTAAAAAATTATCCCAGTTACAGATATTTTTTTTGATTCAGAAGGAAATTTTTGTAAATCTGGTAATGCTCAGTCTCTTTGTAGGCCACCGGACAAACGGGTACATGGTCGAAACTGTAGATCTTGGCTCCGGCACAGGCAAGCAGAATCGGGGAGTGCGTCGCGATGATGAACTGGGCGTGACCGGCCCGGCTATTTGTGCCCAGAATTTCAAGCA
>JASFHC010000179.1:0-5598 GCA_050123435.1 Desulfobacterales bacterium | reverse complement strand
GAAAACCTTAGCTCAATCAATAATCAGCGACTACATTATACAAAATCAACCATAAGGGCTCGTAAAGATAGAACAGAAAATATGGCTTTAAATAAAATTGAGAAACAGCATGAAGCTAAAGTGCCCCCAAAATAATAATCATAAGCAATTCATTAGAAAATCTTATGATACCAGAGGTAATAGAGTAAATATTGAAGTCGTGGATGAATATGGCCGGTTTATGGGTAATCAACTGGATCTCTACACAGGAGATGTCAGATATGAGTATTTTTGTCTTCAATGCAACGCTTCAGTTAAAGAAGAAGGCAACAATAATTATTAAAAACTTTACGTAGATTAACCGATGAAAGATTCGCACAAGCGCTCCAACCAACCAAATCTGCCGCTTTTCTCTTGATCGTCGCCAAAATCTCGACTTCGCCAGAGCACTAAGTTTTTTTCCCGGGGGAAAATGGGCCAAGGTCGAAATGGTCGCAGGCCATAAAGACGTATTTTCGACCAATTTCGTACATAATGTTTTCCTCGGAGCTTCTGTCGCTCACAGCCATGTAAATCTTCTTGGATAATTAATTTCGGACTCATGGAGATAATTACTTCCTCCCATCGGCAATCTGGCAATACGCGTTGACACACAATCGCTGCACAATGAATACCTGCCAGTTCTTCCACAAAAGTACCAGGGAAAAGCCTCATCGACTTCCAGAATCTATTGGGCTTTCCATGGTAATACTTTGCTAACATTGCATTCATATCATCATAGTTCATAAAAAGATCGGCATAAGACGGTTCAATTTTGGGCTGATAATCAATACCAACATAATAGTTCAGATTTAATTCTTTCTTTATACGAAGATGATTATCGATGCGGTTGATCTGTTCTCCGCACCCCAAACTAACAATGGAAGTGTGCCCATGCTCCTGGAGAAAAGTAACAGCGGGTTTAGTAAGTTCCTTCACATCAGTCTCAGTTTGCGTTGGCATGGAAAGTTATTAAATTTTGCACGAGTCGGGTATCATTTTTTTTTGGAGAAGGCGGTAAAAATATCTCTTTCAGAGACCGCTCCTTGTCTTAAAATTTTTGGGGAACCCGAGGAAACATCGACCACGGTTGAACCGATCCCCCCTTTGAGCGCACCCACGTCAATGATAAGATCCAGTTCATCCGTAATCAAAGGATCCATATCCGAAACCCGAGAACATCCTGAATCGCCGGTAATGTTTGCACTTGTGGCGGTTATAGGGCCTTGAACAGCAGTTGTCAGCGCTAAAGCCACCGGATGTTCCGGCATTCGCACCCCGATTTTTTCTGTACCTGCGGTAAGATTTGTCGGCAGAATATGTTTTGCCCTAAAAACAATGGTGACTGCACCTGGCCAGAACCGTTCCATAATACGTGTTGCCGCATAAGGAACATTTTGCACCAGCCGGGTAAGATCATAGTGTTTATCTATCAGCACAAGAAGCGGTTTATTATCAGGCCGCCGTTTTATCTCAAAGACCCTATCCACGGCATCAGCATTAAATGCATCCGACCCCAGCCCGTAGAGGTATCGTGTCGGAAAAGCAATCACCCCGCCGTTTCTAATTACACGGGCTGCCTCGTTAATTAAATCATGTTCGGGATGTAACGGGTCTACTCGAAGAATCTTTAAGCTTTTTTGCTTTTTGATCAACCTTTTTTGCAAGTTCCTCTTTAAATGCTTCTAGCATTTTTGTAAGTTTTTGATCTGATAGAGCAAGTATCTGTACGGCCAGGATACCTGCATTGCGAGCACCCGGCTTTCCGATGGATACCGTGGCTACAGGGACGCCTGGAGGCATCTGAACTGTGGAAAGAAGAGAATCGAATCCCTGAAGACAAGAAGAATCTATTGGTACACCGATGACCGGAAGCCAGGTAAAAGCCGCCATGGTCCCTGCCAAATGGGCTGCATGCCCGGCCCCGGCAACAATAACTTTTATACCCCGCTTCTGGGCGGAAGACGCAAAATCCGCTGCGCCTTTGGGGTTCCGGTGAGCTGATACAACCGTCATTTCATAGGACACCCCGAATTCTTTTAAAACCGAGGTAGTTTCTTCCATAATTTCAAGATCAGAATCACTTCCCATTACAATGCCGACTTCCGGGGACCGTTTAAGTTCTTTTAGAGTCTTTTTTCCTGTTTCCAAAGATACCTCCTTTGCTAAGGCCTTGGAGAACCCCTCCTCCGGGTGTGTACGTTTTTCTCTTTCAAGGGTAACGGTTTCGTAAAAAGTTCAAATTCAAGGCATGCAAACTTTGTAATCATGAGGCGTACTTTCCGTACGTTGAATGATTACGAAATGCAGCACAACGCAGAAGTTGGGCTTTTTACGGGACCGTCAAGGATATGGCGGCGAGGTTTTCTAAAAGATTCTGTTTTTTCTGATCAAGTTCCTTGCGGCCGATACGAGCGCCTTTTATCCCGCCGTTTAACGCAATTTCTGAAAGAAAATATTTTCCATTATCCGTGATCTGGAGATCCACATGGGCATAGGGGAATTTGCCCTGCACCATTGCAGTACGACAAAATTCTTCTGTATCCTTGTCCACGGCATAAGTGTAATTTTTACCGCCCATTGAAATATTCATTCTGAAATTATCGGGATTATGTCTGACATAAGCTTCCATGTAATCCCCTGCAATGATGACGCGTACATCGGTAAAGTTTTCCAAAAAGGGCTGAATAACAAAAGGATAGGATGATTCGGAAAGGCCCATGAAACTGTAGACGGTTTCAATACTATCCCACTTGCGTATGCCGTACCCGCAGTGCAGGCGATCCTCCTTGGTTATTACAGAAGCGATGCCAAGCCGGTTATATTTATTGATAATATCTATCAGATCCGCCCGTCGCGTAATAACGAATGTATGGGGCAACATCCATTTTTTTAAAACAAGGACCTGTGCGGCCTTGGAACGGTTTAATGTTTGTGACAGAGCGGATGGAAAGCATAAGATGCCTCGTTCAAGAAGATCGATCAGTACAGACTTCTTTAGATGCTTATAGGTCAGCGTGCCCAGAAAAATGTCCCCGGAGCCAAGTTCATAATATCGTGCCTTGAGTTCCTTGCTGCTTCTGATGATCATAAAATCACCTGCTCGTTTTGTGCGCCTCAATACTTAATTCGATCAACCGGTCAAGAAGCCTGCTGAAAGGAATGCCCGCAGCGTCGGCAGCAAGAGGCAACAGGCTTGTTGCCGTCATGCCGGGTATGGTGTTTGTCTCAAGGACAAAGAAATCTTGATCTTTGAGAATCATGTCGGTTCGGCTGTATCCTTTACAGAAAAGGGCGTTATGTGCTGTTTTAGATACTGCCTGTGCCTTTTTGGTCAACGCGTCATCGATACGAGCCGGGCATATTTCCTGTGTAGCACCGGCCGTATACTTGGCGGTGTAGTCAAAAAAATCATAGGATTTATCCGGAATTATTTCTATAATAGGCAACGCTTCTATCTTGTCATTACCAATGACGCCCCCGGTGAGCTCAATACCATCAATATATGCCTCTATTATCACAGCATCATCATGAGCAAATGCTTCATTAACCGCATCGTTTAATTGGTCTATGGATTTGACGATGGAAATTCCTACACTTGATCCGCTGCCAATGGGCTTTACAACTAGGGGAAGACTCAACCGCTCCGCACACTTTTCCGGATTTAAGACGTCATCACGTTTTATAACCATGTAAGGCGGTACCTGGAGACCGGATTTTTCATAAAGCTGCTTGGAAACCAGCTTGTTCATTCCTATGGCACTCCCGAGAACCCCTGATCCCTGATAAGGGATTTCAAGAAGATCCAACAGGCCCTGAATCGTACCGTCCTCACCCATGGGTCCGTGAAGAATTATAAGTGCGGCATCAATGTTAGGCGAATCCGCCACCAGTCGCGAAATATCTGTTTTTGGGTCATAGCGGATGATATCGTATTTTTTGCTATCAAGGGCTTCATAGACCTGGTTTCCGCTTGCAATGGATACCTCGCGTTCGGAAGATATGCCGCCGGAAAGAAGTGCAAGGGTCAATTTTTTCATCGAATCTCCTCTCAGTCTGTTAAATGCTACGGGTTTAAGAAAGAACATGTTTACCATTTTGGGAGTTGAGACACCCGAATGGAATGGCACTAAAACTTAAGGAATATCAAGCAGACTTCGAATTTTTCTAACGCAACCCGGGAGGGAAGCATCGGCGTTCAATGTGAAATTATTTTTGAGTGAGCCCTAACCCGGAAAAACCTGAAATAACAAATCACAAGCATCAAATCTCAAATAAATTCCAAGCTACAAATTCAAAATTTTAAAAAAATACCAAATCCCTATATCTCTATGACTTGAAAAGCTGTTCTTTAAATTTGTTATATTCCTCAAGGGTTATGAGATTGTTTTCAAGCAGACGGACCAGTTCGGAAAATTCCCTGTTGTGAATGACATCCGGGTCTTCCAGTTGTTTAAATTGTCCGGAGGAGTCCGTACCCAAAGCGGGAGGGTCGTTTGACCCGCTGATTTTTAACGATGCAAGTCCTCCTAATAGATTGACTTCAACGGTTCTACCGCCAAACTGATGAGAGTTGAGAATCTCCCGAAGCGTCTTACCCTCCATTTTCATACGTTTATAAAAATGATAGGCTGAAGCAAGGAGGGCAACAGTACCACCAATAAAGATCCATATCATGTAATTTATAATACCACGGAAAAAGATGACGAGCAGAACCAGTCCTGTGATCAAAGCAACATGGAGAATCAGAATTAAATAGGCCATCAAAACACTTTTAAAGTGGCTTTCCTCTTTTTCTTTTTTATTGAATGTCATAAAATGTCTCGAGATTTATATTCTGCTATAAGCAGGAAAAATAAAAGACCTTTTGTACTTAAGTGTAATACTACAATACATGAATTTGACAGTTTAGTAAAGGGTCACGTCGATATTTTGATTTCATCACATTTTAGCCTTTCCAAATCGTTCGACCAATTTTTCTGTATATACCTGGGGCATTTCATGGGCAATTGATGTGTCTTGGATTGAGTTTAACTTCATGATTAAAAAGTTCAATTTCTTTAATATCCGGTATTTTTCAGAAGTTTCCTGCATCCCCGCCAATAGATCTTCGGTTTGTTTAATCTCCTTTTTCAATTCAACCTCAACCGGGATACAATCTGCATTCTTTAATATTTTATAAGCCAGGCGCAGTTCTTCGGAAATAAAGCGGTTATCCTCTAACACCAGAGGTTTTCCGGCGCCGGGCAGGTTTTCAAATTCGCCCCGTTTCTGGGCCTTTAAAATCCGTTCCTCAACGATTTTTTCAAAGCCGAAAAGCATAACTAATTTTCTTCTTTTTCCAAATAAAAAAGTGCGTTACATCAAAAACAAAATAATACAACCCGCCATCTTTTCAAGTCATAAAACAATAATAAATAAAAAAGGCCTCCATGACAACAAGAGACCTAATTTCAACCAAACCTGGTGGCGATGCAGGGAACATGTGAACGCACATAACTTATTGATATTATTAGATTATAATTCAATAAAAATGCCCTTTTTCGTTCTTTAATTCACCCTATATGCAACTATTTTCCG
>JASFHC010000178.1:0-5624 GCA_050123435.1 Desulfobacterales bacterium | reverse complement strand
AAACTTTTCATCATCGGGGCATTCAACACGTATCTCGGGTGTTGAAAATGTTTTGGGGACATCAGACAAAAGTTCGGATATTTTCTTTCCGGTTTGGGTTAATATCTCAAGGAGCCTGCACGACGCATAAGTGGCATCGTCAAAACCGAAATATCGGTCGGCAAAAAACATGTGGCCGCTCATCTCACCGGCCAGCTCAGCCTTTTCTTGTTTCATTTTCTTTTTGATCAAAGAGTGACCGGTCCTCCACATAATGGCCCGGCCGCCGTGCCTTTCGATATCATCATACATGGTCTTTGAACATTTTACTTCGGATATGAATGTTGCACCGGGTTTTCTCGAAAGGATCTCCCGAGCGAATATGATCATGAGCTGGTCACCGAATACAAGGTTCCCTTTCTCATCCACCACGCCGATTCGATCGCCGTCCCCGTCATAACCGATGCCCAAATCCAATCCCTTTTCCTTTACCATGGCGATAAGGTCCTGCATGTTCTTTGCCACCGTGGGATCGGCTTCGTGGTTTGGAAACGTTCCGTCCATGTCGCAATATATATCGTAAACTTCACAATTAAGGTTTTTTAAAATAGGTACGGCAACCACTCCCGCGGTACCGTTGCCCGCATCTACGCCCACCTTGATGGGGCCGGCTATGGTTATATTATTTATTAAAAATTCCTGATAGGGCGTAACGGCGTCGGCCGTAGAAACAGAACCTTTGCCCTGAACAAATGATTTTTCAGTAATAATGCCGAGGATTTTTTGGATGTCTATGCCATGAATCGAATCCAAATCCATACAGAGTTTAAAACCGTTATACTCGCCGGGATTATGGCTGGCGGTAACCATGACCCCGCCTTCCCGATCAAAATGCTGGATTGAGAAATAGAAAACCGGGGTGGGGCAAACCCCGATGTCGATCACGTTACAGCCGGTTGACCGTAGCCCCTCAATGATTTTTTCGGAATATAGATCGGAAGTCAAACGGCAATCACGGCCCACGATTAGCTGTGAGCGACCATGACTCCTGAGAAAAGTCCCGACACCTTTTCCAATCAGTATTACATCGTTTTCGGTCATGTCCTTTCCAGCAATTCCCCTGATGTCATATTCTCTGAACATTTCCGGATTCATAACAGTCTCCTTTCCTAAGATGCTTAATGGTCTCCCTTGTTACTTGCTTGACACACAAGCGTCCTATATCTATACTCACTTGACTTTCATTTAACAAGATAATTTTTATCCATTCAATCCGTTAGTTATTTTGAGACACAGGAATGACGCGAGAATATTCTATTGAGACATGCAAGACCCTTGGGAAAAAATTTCGTGACGCAAAGTTGCATCGGCCTATGCGAGTGGTGCGCTATGATGCGGGCAGCGAGCTTGTTTACGACGTAACCGAGGTTGGCGGTACAAATACGGCGAAAATTCGTGCGGTTGTTGAGAAATTTGTGGGCGGCGGATTTGCCGGACAGGTCTATCGGGTGAAGGTGGTGGAAATCAATGCACAGGACGGGTCCATCGGAGAACTCAAGGTGGGTGGCATTTATGCGATGAAGATCCTTATTCCTCCGACGACCTTTTCCCGGCTGTTTCGAAATACAATTTATTGGATGGGTTTTCAAGGACCGTTTCAGCTTCAGGTGAATCCGGTTGCTGCAAGAGCCGGGGCGTTATGGCAAAAATTTATCCGGCGGGGAGCCAAGGTTCGATTGGGTGATGAAAGATCGGTTGTGGATATTCATGCAACCTTTGTTGACCATACACTAGGGAGTTGCGGCGAGTTCAGTGAGTGGGTAGATGGGAGAACCTGGCGCCTGGAAGTTGATGACCATCTGGATTTCTTGAGAAAATGGCGCAGGGGCGGGGAGGTTGAGATCAGCCGGCTGGGTTCACCGGAATACCGAGCCAAGTATGAGTTTATGCAAGAATTCGTTGCGCTGCTCCATGACATGGGAGGGCATGAGTTTGCCAGACAATATGAGTGGTCCACGGCCAAAAGTCAGCCAAATTGTCTGAAACGAAAAGGTATGGATAATGACCCTTCCGAAGGGCTGGTAGCGGTTGATTTTCGGGCCGGACTTGCCCTGCTCGTGTTTCTACCCATGAGTCCCGGAGATTTTAAACTTATTGTCAAAGGACTCGGGCGAGGAAGCCTGGTGCAGTTTGATCGGGGCAGCATCAGCCAACTTGAACGATTTATTGAAGCGCATCGCGACGACTTTAAGGACATGCGTGACATGCTGGATGAGCTCAAAGCATGTGAGCGGATTTATAGAGACTCGGTGCCGGATATCACCCATAACTTCGCTCGGTTGTTTTACAGCAAACGGCTGTGGTCGACCCTATTTGACAGCACGGTGAATGGATGGAAGGTTCGAAATGTTGTCGACGATTCTCAGGCACAAAAGCTAAGACTTAACAAGAGGTTGACGGTGTGGTTTTATTTGATGGGTCTCATCCCATTTTGTGGCATGTCATTCCAGCGAATTTGGGGACATTCGGACTGGCGAAAGCATTATAAAAGCATGGCAACGAGTTGGGGTTATTTAAGGAGGGCTTTTTGGGGAAGGGCCGCTGAAAAAATCATTGTCTGGCACAGAGCGGAAAGGATCGATAGTGCCCGAGCCTTGAGTATTGCTGAATCAGGGGGGTATTTTATGGTAAATTTGGCATTGTCCTTACTTCCTGTCGTGCTGCACCGGATAATCACGGATTGGGAATATGGCAAGAAGCGGCTCAATTATCTGTTTATTCGTCCGATTCGGTTGTATTTTGATCCGGAACTGCGCAAACAATGGCTTTCCGAGATGGTAGCTGATGGGCAGAAAAAGCATATGTTAAGTAACGAGGACGCCAAGATTATTCTCTCACAAGTCGATGAGCCGTTTATACAGAAGTATTTAAAAAGTCTGGCTGTGCATATCTGTACGTTACCGGTAACCCAGATTGTTTCCGTGCTGGTTGCGATTATTTATGTTGCCATGCATCCTGAAATGCCAAGAGCACAGGCATGGGCGATCGGACTTGGAATTATCGCATTGTTTCAGGTTGTGCCGATTTCTCCGGGTTCTCTGGTTCGGGGGATTTATGTGGTGTATCTGGTAATCAGGGAACGCAATTTCAAAGACTATAATATCGCAGTGTTTTTAGGGTTTTTTAAGTACATCGGATATTTGGCCTTTCCGATCCAGATGGCATATCGTTACCCGGTGCTGGCTCGATTTATGGCCGGGCATTGGGCCAATGAATCGGTGCACATTGTTCCGGTGTTTGGTGAAACTGGGGCACTGCTGGAGCATTGGGTCTTCTGCTTGTTCTACAACCTGCCGTTGACCATACGGCGTCGTATTCGAAAGCGAACTTTGGTGCGGGCAACCATGGCAAAGCGATACTGGCATATTCCTTTGTGCATTCTTGTGGCAACCGGAATATTTGGAATTGCAGATTTTGTGTACCTTGGCAATGTTAGAGATCTTCCTGATTTGAAAACCATTTGGTGGCTTTCGATAGGTGTACCCGTGCTTTGTGGCGCGATGGTGACCTTAGGATACGGTGGGGAAAGTTTGGGGAAGCGGTTTATCGGGGCAGCTGTCTGCGGTGCCGCCATGGGAGTTTTTTATACGGGGGTGTCCGCATTTCTTTTTCATAGTAGCGGAATTCGGATTGGCGAGATTGCGACAAACGGTATGTGGCGAATATTTGTGTTTTCAATTTTTTCAGTATTTGGAGCGATACTTACCGAGTTGAAGTTGCCGGATCCGGATTTGTAGTCATTTAAATTTATTCATAAAATTCCAACGGCATCATAAGGAAGAAAGGAAAATCCAGAACATGAGCAAAATCATGCAATTAACCGTTCGGGTTCGTCCGTATTACAAAAAGAGCCTGAAGGCGCATTATCCTGCGATTGGCCGAAACCTGAGTTATCTCAATGAAGCGTGGATAGAGGAAGGCCCCTCTCTTTTTGACATCGTGGGGAGGCTGGACGAGCTCCTCTATGATCTGGAAGGAAATCCGCCGTTCAGAGAGATTCTTCTTAAACACCAAGACAAACTCCGCAAACTTTACAATGAAGTTGAGGAGCACATCGCCGATTGGAAGCTGGCCAAGGCCGATCAGGCATTATATCAGATCGAGGACATGTTTGATCAAATTGAATGGGAATTGGGGAATTAGGTCAAAAGGGGGCGTTTTTTTAAAGGTCTCGGAGTTATCCTTTAACCACGGCAACAGGTCTGAGTTTCGCCACCTTTTTTGAAATTCCAGCCTCATGAACTACCTCAACCACTTGGGAAATATCTTTATAGGCCTCGGGTATCTCTTCAGCTAAGGTGGATCTGCCGGTCCATTTGACCAGAATCCCCTTGTCTTCAAGTTCCCTTTGAATGGCTCGTCCTTTACTGGCCTTTTTCGCGGCTTTTCGGCTTAAAACACGCCCGGCGCCGTGACAGGTGGAACCGAATGTTTCTTGCATGGCCTTTTCTGTACCGGCAAGCACATATGAAGCCGTACCCATGTCTCCGGGTATAATTACCGGCTGTCCCACGGAACGATATTGATCGCAAAGCGCCTCATGTCCGGCCGGAAAAGATCGGGTTGCGCCTTTTCGGTGGACACAGACCGTGTGTTTTTTTCCATCGATAACATGAACTTCTTTTTTTGCGATGTTGTGGCATACGTCATAAAGCAATTTCATGTTAAGATTCCTGGGGCTGATACCGAGTACGTTCATAAGTATCTCACGGGAATGGTGCATTAAAATCTGCCGGTTGGCCCAGGCATAATTTGCGGCACAGGCCATGGCATTATAATAGCGCATTCCTTCTTTGGATTGTATCCTGGCGCAGGCAAGCTGCCGATCCGGAAGATCAACCCCCAGCTTTTTTACATGTTTTGTCATAAAAGCCAGAAAATCATCACAAATCTGATACCCCAAACCTCGGGAGCCGGTATGGAGCATCAGTGTGACCTGTCCTTCAAAAAGCCCGAATGCTTGGGCCGCCGGTGTATCATAAACCGCTTCTACTACACCGATTTCAAGAAAATGATTTCCCGAACCCAGGGTTCCGAGCTGCTTGAGCCCCCTCTCCAGCGCCCTTTGACTTAATACGCCGGGGTCGGCATTCGGCATACACCCGCCGTCTTCCGTATGTTCTAAATCCGTGGCCTCTCCAAGTCCCTGGCTGACCGCCCATTTGCTGCCCATTTGAAGGACCTTTTTTTCTTCGGGTATGGAAAGCTTGATGGAACCTTTTGAGCCCACGCCGGAAGGAATACCCCGAAAAAGGGCATTCACAAGATTCTTGAGTTTCGGACGCACTTCTTTTTCCAGAAGGGTGGTTGTCGCCAGTCGTACTCCGCAGTTAATGTCATATCCCACTCCGCCCGGAGATATGATGCCCGATTCCCAGTCAAAGGCCGCAACTCCGCCGATGGGAAATCCATACCCCCAGTGCATGTCCGGCATAGCCAAAGATGCTTTTAAAATTCCCGGAAGGGTTGCAACGTTTGCCACCTGTTTTAACGGCTCTTTCTGCTTATCCGCTTTGAGCATGGATTCTGTTGCGTAAATAATTCCCGGTACGCGCATGGCGCCTGTTTTCGGAACTTCCCACCGG
>JASFHC010000177.1:0-5627 GCA_050123435.1 Desulfobacterales bacterium | reverse complement strand
CATAGCTGCTTCCCAGGCTGTTGGCGGTAGGACTGAAGATGTTTTAATGGCTGCCTGCGCCCTTGAAATGATCCATACGTACTCTTTAATCCATGATGATCTTCCTGCAATGGATAACGACGATTTACGCAGGGGAAAGCCAACGTGTCATATTGCATTTGATGAAGCCACAGCCATTCTAACGGGAGATGCCTTGCTTACGCTGGCTTTTGAAATCCTCTCATCCATCGATTTCAACCATATAAAGGTAAATAACGCAGTGAAATGCCTTAGGGTTATAAATACAATCGCAAAAGCTGCAGGATATAAAGGAATGATTGAAGGTCAAATAAAAGACATTGCCGCCGAAGGAAACCGGATTGGTTTAAAAGATTTGGAAAAAATGCACGCTTTAAAGACAGGAGCTCTTATTGAAGCAGCAATAGGCACCGGGGCCATATTAGGAAACGGAAGCGATGAGCAAATCCAACAGCTCAATATTTATGCCAAAAATGTCGGGCTTGCCTTTCAGGTCATCGATGACATCTTGAATGTCGAGGGCGATCCGGCTGTCATGGGCAAAGAGGTCGGCACCGATCAAGTTCGTGGAAAAAGCACCTACCCTTCTATACTGGGAATTGAAAAATCAAAGGAATTTGCAAAAAATTTGGTGAATAACGCCTTGCAAGCGCTCTATTGTTTTGATAATAAATCTGATCCGCTTCGTGCTATTGCACATTATATTATTGATAGAAAAAAATAAGCATAAAGTTTTAGAATTTACTATAGATTTAACTAGTGTCCATCCATAACTTAGGAGCAAATGACCCTTGAGTTTACTTGAAAAAATTAATTCCCCGGCAGATTTAAAAGCACTGTCACGGTCTGAACTGCCGATGCTAGCTTCTGAGATTCGCAACGTTATTATAGAAGTGGTATCGAAAAACGGCGGTCACCTCGCGCCGAGTCTGGGCGCCGTTGAACTGGCCATTGCCATTCATTACGTTTTTACTGCGCCTGTTGATAAAATCATCTGGGATGTCGGACATCAGTCTTATGCTCACAAACTTCTTACCGGTCGAAGAGAACGATTCCATACGCTTCGCCAACATGATGGTATATGCGGGTTTACCCGTATGAGTGAAAGCCCTTACGACGCATTCTCAACCGGCCATAGCAGCACCTCCATATCCGCCGGGCTTGGCATTGCATGTGCCAAGCGTTTAAAAAATGACAAGTCCAAGGTTATCGCCGTGATTGGAGATGGGTCCATGACCGCGGGTCTTGCTTATGAAGGCCTTAATCAAGCCGGGGACATTAACAAGAATATTCTCGTGATATTAAATGACAATGATATGTCGATTGCACACAACGTTGGCGCCCTATCTTCTTTTTTAAGTCGTACCTTCTCAGCAAAATATTTGCAGGATTTTAAAAAAGAGATTAAAGACTTTCTTAAATCTTTGCCCAAAGTCGGTGACGATATCTATCAATTTGCCAAACGTTCAAAAGAATCTTTCAAGACATTTATAACTCCGGGGATGCTGTTCGAAGCGTTTAACTTTGAATATTTTGGTCCGATAAACGGTCATAACCTGAACCACCTTATCGACATACTTAATAATATTAAGTGCCTTAACGAACCGGTTCTTCTTCATGTATCGACAATAAAAGGTAAAGGTTACGCCCCTGCAGAAAAAAATCCTGTTTATTTTCACGGTGTGGGATGCTTTGATGCGGATACGGGGGAAAGTCCAAACAAAGAATGTTCCGTTCCTACCTATACTCAGGTTTTTGGAGAGACCATATTGCGAATGGCAAAAGAGGATGAAAGTATCGTCGCGGTGACCGCCGCCATGCCGGAAGGCACGGGGCTCATGAAGTTTGCCGAGGTCTATCCGGACCGGTTTTTTGATGTGGGAATCGCCGAACAACATGCTGTAACTTTTGCCGCAGGTCTGGCAGCTGAAGGACTCAAACCGGTTGTGGCGATATATTCTACTTTTTTGCAACGTGCTTATGATCAGATATTGCATGATGTATGTCTTGAAGCGCTTCCGGTTGTTTTTGCCGTTGACCGTGGTGGAATTGTAGGTGAGGACGGAGCGACTCACAATGGTGTATTTGATTTATCTTATCTCAGAAGCCTTCCCAATATGGTACTTATGGCGCCAAAGGATGAAAATGAACTGGTAAGAATGCTCGCAACCTCACTTGCACATAGGGGTCCTATTGCTGTTCGATACCCCCGTGGAGATGTGGAGGGCGTAAAAACTGAAAAGCAAGAAATTCCTTTACCTATTGGGAAGGGAGAAGTGCTTCAAAGAGGAAATGACGTTCTCATTCTGGCCATCGGCCGGTCTGTTAGTGACGCATGTGTCGCTCATGCAGAGCTGGCCGAAAAAGGCATATCCGCTACAGTTGTCAATTGTCGTTTTGTAAAACCCCTTGACGTTGATTTGATCGGGACACTTGCACGGGAAATACCGCGCATAATAACGGTTGAAGAAAATGTACGTCAGGGAGGATTTGGAAGCGCGGTGCTTGAATGTTTGAGCGATCAGAGAATAAACGGCTTTTGTTTGGAATGCATCGGAATACCTGATATTTTCGTTGAACACGGTCCTCAGAAAATGCTGAGGTCGAAATACGGTATCGATGCATCAAACATCGTCAACGCAGCCAAACGCTTGATGCGTGATGCCAGTTAAAAAAACAAGACTTGACTTGCTAATTGTAGAAAAAGGGATAGTACAGAGTCGGGAACGTGCCCGTGCGCTTATTATGGCCGGAAAAGTTTTGGTTAATAATCGTCTAGTGGATAAGCCCGGTTCATTGATTTATAAAAATGATCATGTCATTCTTAAAGGAGAAGAAAACCCTTATGTAAGCAGGGGCGGCCTTAAGCTGGAAAAAGCTTTGCAGGCGCTTAATATCGATATCACCGGAGCTGTCTGTATGGATGTGGGAGCATCCACGGGTGGATTTACCGACTGTCTTCTACAGCATGGCGCTCGCCGAGTTTTTGCAGTGGATGTTGGTTATGGGCAGCTCGCCTGGAAACTGATGCGGGATTCTCGTGTTGTCGTTATAGATCGTACAAATATTCGCTACATGCCGGCCGAAAGCCTTCGGGAGCCCGTAGATCTCATCACCATAGATGTATCTTTTATTTCTCTTAAAATAGTTGTTCCTGCGGTCATCAAGTTTATGAAAAAAGATGCACGGATCCTGGCCTTGATAAAACCTCAGTTTGAAGTAGGAAAAGGTAACGTCGGCAAAGGTGGCGTGGTGCGTGACCCTGTTTTGCATGCCGAAGTTATTAAAAGTCTATCGGATTTTTTTATAAGAACAGGCCTTTTGTGCGAAATTGTTTTCCCTTCCCCCATACTGGGGCCAAAAGGAAACAAAGAGTTCTTTATTTATTTAAAACGCGCAAGTTGAGCTTGATTTTTTTTAGGCGAACATATAACAAATTTATTTTCAGATTTTTTAAAAATGCAGACGGAAATCCACAGGATGAAATTTTGAGACGGTTAAATAATTTTACCAGAGAGGAGTCTAAATGACTGAAAATGTAAAGAAATTAAGGAACATTGCTTTTGTGGCCCATGGAGGTGCCGGCAAAACTTCTTTGGCCGAAGTAATGCTTTTTAATACAGGTGTCACCAATAGACTGGGGTGTGTTGATGATGAAAACACCCTTATGGACTTTGAGCCTGAAGAGCTCAAACGCCACATCAGTTTAAGCAGCGCATTCCACCAATACAGCTGGAAAAAACATACGGTCAGTCTTATCGATACACCCGGTGACCAGAATTTCTTTTCAGATACCAAACTTTGTATGCAGGCTGCGGACGGCATTGTTGTGGTAATAGATGCGGTAGACGGTGTAAAAGTTCAAACCGAGCAGGCTTGGGATTTTATAGATGAATTCAACCTGCCATCAGTTGTTTTTATTAATAAACTCGACAGGGAAAGGTCGGATTTTTTCCGTACATTCAAAGATGTGGAAGAGTGTTTTAAGCCAAAACCTATTATTACTCAACTTCCCATAGGATCCGAAGCAGATTTTAAAGGTGTTGTTGACCTTATCGGTATGAAAGCGTTCACCTATGACAGCAAAGGCAAAGCAACTGCAATTGACATTCCCCAGGACCTGCAGGAACAGGTGGAAGAAGAAAGAGAAGCTCTTGTGGAAAATGTTATAGAGTCGGACGACAAACTCTTGGAACGGTATCTTGACGGAGAATCCTTGTCAGATGATGAAATAATAAATGTATTACGAAAAGGCACTTTAACGCGAGAGTTTGTGCCGGTACTTTGTGGATCGGCTACAAAAAATATCGGCATCGATCTCCTGCAAGATTTTTTTGTAAACTGCATGCCGTCACCACTTGATCGCGATCCCTGGATTGCTTCTGATACTGCCGGTGAAACTCAAATAGAATGTGTGGCTGATCCGGATGCGCCTTTTTCCGGTTTTGTGTTCAAAACGGTTGCCGATCCATTTGCCGGCCGTCTTTCAATATTCAGGGTGGTTTCAGGAACCCTGGGGGCAGACGGTACTTTCTATAATACAAATAAAAATACAAATGAAAGGTATAATCAACTGTTGAGACTTGCCGGAAAAGAACAAAAACAAATAAAACAAGCCGGTCCGGGTTCCCTTGTGGCCGTGGCTAAATTAAAAGAGACGGCTACAGGAGACACCCTTTGCAATGAAAGTCGCAAGGTAAAATTTAAATGTGCAGAACCGCTTCCTCATCTGATTTCTTTCGCTCTTGAACCCAAATCAAAAGGTGACGAAGACAAGATATTTTCCTCTTTATCAAAGCTACTGGAAGAGGATGTTGCTCTAAAGCTTACGCGCAACCCGGAGACCAAGCAGATTCTTTTATCCGGCCTGGGGCAGATCCACATTGAAGTTACCATTGAAAAGCTCAAAAGAAAGTTCAACGTTGATGTCCGGCTGAACAAACCTAAAGTTCCCTACAAAGAGACCATCAGCAAGACGGTCAGGGTTCAAGGAAGACATAAAAAACAAACCGGAGGACATGGTCAGTTTGGTGATTGCTGGATCCGTTTAGATCCACTTCCCAGGGGGAAAGGTTTCGAGTTTGTTGATAAAATCGTTGGCGGTGCAATTCCGAAGCAATACATACCTGCTGTTGAAAAAGGAATTGTTGAATCCTGCCAGAAGGGAGTTCTTGGTGGATTTCCTTGTATCGATTTTCAGGTTACTCTGGATGATGGTTCCTTTCATGCGGTTGATTCATCTGAGATGGCGTTTAAAATCGCAGGTTCTCTAGCATTTAGAAAAGCGGCGGCAGAGGCCGGTCCGGTATTGCTGGAACCCATCATGAGCATTTCAATCACAACCCCGGACGAGTACATGGGGGATATCATGGGAGATCTTAACAGCAGACGAGGCAGGGTTCTTGGTATGGACAGCAAAGGTAAAAATCAGGTTATTAAGGCAAATGTGCCTATGGCCGAATTTTTAACCTATGCACCGGAGCTCAGGTCAATTACCGGAGGTCGCGGTATATTTACCATGGATTTTTCACATTATGATGAAGTTCCCGCCCAAATCTCACAAAAAATTTTAGAGGAAATAAACAAAGAAAAAGAATAGCCCATGTAGA
>JASFHC010000176.1:0-5628 GCA_050123435.1 Desulfobacterales bacterium | reverse complement strand
AATTGACACTTTTCTCGTAAATAGTGCCCGAACGAAAACTAGGATTTTTCGTTAAGATCAAGGAAGACGAAAATTTTAACCACAGACATACATTGAGTATTTCGAGGATTAAAATTTGAGTCTGACGCAGATATTGGCGGAAAAGACAGTTTTCGTTCAGGCACTAAATAAGGAGGGTGATCATGAACACACTCAAACCCAAAGACAAAGCCCCTCGCTTTGATCTAAAAGACCAAAATGGTCAAAATGCGGGGCTTTCCGATTTCACCGGTAAAAAACTGTTTCTTTATTTTTATCCCAAGGCCAATACCTCCGGCTGAGCCACTCAGGCCAAAAATGTGCGGGACGCACTAAAAGAACTTAGTGTAAAAAACATTGCTGTCGTTGGAATTAGTCCGGACCAGCCTGAAACACAGAAAAAATTTGATGACAAGCACAACCTGGGTTTCCAGTTGCTCTCTGATACGGATCATAAAATTGCAGAGGCTTATGGTGTTTGGGGTGAAAAGAAAATGTACGGTAAAACCTTTATGGGCATCATCCGTTCGTCTTTTCTTATTGATGAGAATGGAAACATTCTGAATGCCTGGTACAAGATCAGTCCAAAGAATACGATTCCGGAGTTGATGAAGGTTTTGGATTAAAATGGCTCCTGACCAAGAAATTAAAGATCAAATACAAGAACTTTTCATTACCCAGAAGCTGGCCGTTTTGTCAACTCACCATAGCAGACAACCGTACGCCAGTTTAGTTGCGTTCGTCGGTAAAAGTGATCTGAAAAAAATTTTTTTTGTAACCTCTCGAACCACTCGAAAATTTGTGAATTTATCGTCGAATCCAAGGGTTTCAATTTTGATCAACAGCAGTTCGAACACGGAATCTGATTTTCATAAGGCAGTCTCCGTAACAGCCCTTGGCACTGCCAAAGAAATTAATGGGGCCGAAAAAGATAAAATTCTTATTGAATACTTAACCAAACATCCTTATCTGGAAGCATTTGCAACCTCACCCACATGCGCAATGGTGGGCGTCACCATAACCACATATGTCATGGTAAAAAACTTTCAACAGGTTATGGAACTACACATTGATCAATGAACTGGATCCTATCACCATTTGAAACCAATGCGGATCATCGTAACCGTATCGGTCCAAAAGCGTATGCATTGTCTCTTATGTCCCGAAAGGGATTTAGGATCCCGGACACCTTGTTTCTCACCGTTGATGCATACAACGTATTTGTAAATAGCAACGGAATACGTGAGCGCATACTCCTTGAGTTAAATCGTAAGAAATTTAAAGACATGCGATGGGAAGAGATCTGGGATTGTGCCACCCGTATTCGAAATATATTTCTGAAAAAGCAGATTCCCGAGCCCCTCAACTCATATTTATCCAAAAAAATAAACTCTCGCTTCACTGGTAAGACACTTGCCGTTCGCTCATCGGCACCGGACGAGGATGCTTCGGGTTCTTCTTTCGCAGGCCTTCATGAATCCTTTGTCAACGTCCGGGGGACCGCATCGATCCTGGATCATATTCGACGGGTCTGGGCGTCATTGTGGTCTGATGCTGCTCTGCTTTATCGCCAGGAAATCGGATTGGACGTTGAAAAAAGTTCCATGGCCGTGGTGCTTCAGGAAACGGTGGCTGGAAATCGATCCGGGGTGGTGTTCAGCCAGAACCCCAATGATGAGACTCAAGTGATTATTGAAGCGGTTTACGGGCTGAACCAAGGGCTCGTGGATGGAAGGGTAGAACCGGATCGCTGGGTCCTGGATCGCGACAAAAAAACAGTACTGTCCCACAAACCTGCCCAAAGGGAACATTGGATGAGTCCGTCAGAACACGGTGTGGAAATCGCACCCTTGCCTGAAGATTTGTCCGCACGACCCCCTTTGAGCAATCGGGAGGTGATGGGCATATCGGAATTGGCCAACCGGTCGGAAAGGTTATTTAAAGCTCCGCAGGATGTTGAATGGACCATTAAAAATGATACGCTCTACATTCTCCAATCGCGACCCATCACCACCTTGTCTCCCGGTGAAACACAAGATAAACGCGCCTGGTATCTCAGCCTCCACCGAAGTGTTGAAAATTTAAAAGCGCTTCGTGCCACTATTGAAGAAACGCTGATTCCCGAGATGAAAAAAACAGCCAAAGAACTATCGGAGCAAGATATCATGGTGTTATCTGATGGAGAACTGGCGGATGAAGTCAGACGACGCCGGAGGATTAACCATCACTGGGTCAACATCTATTGGGAAGAATTTATTCCTTATGCCCACGGAATTCGACTTTTCGGCCAGTACTATAATGATGCCGTGAGGCCGGACGATCCGTATGAGTTCATGAACCTTCTGACCCAAACCAAAATGGCAAGCCTTGAAAGAAATCAATTAATGGAAGATTTGGCATTGATGGTTCGCAAAGATGCTCACCTTGCCGAACGTTTAAAAAAAGGAGAACCCTTGAATCTCAATTCGGAATTCGGAAAAAAGGTGAATCAATTCGTTGAAAAATTTGGGGATTTGTCTTGTGCCGTAACCGGCGGCACAGAGTGTGCCACTGATACCCGGCCGCTTTTTAAACTGCTGCTGGAGATGGCGGTCAACCCGTCTTCATTGGCATCTCGAAAAAAACCAAACGGTGCCCGAACATTGCAGCAGAGATTTCTCGAATGTTTCCAAGGTCCCAAGCGCATAGAAGCCGAGGAACTGTTGGATCTTGCACGCAGCAGCTATCGCCTTCGGGACGACGACAATATTTATCTGGGAAAAATTGAGGCACAGCTGTTACGGACGGTGAAGGAAGCAAAATCCCGTGCTGAACGTATTGAAAATCGGGCAACACACAAATCTGAACTCGAAGATCTCAAATCGGCGATTCGGGACTTGGATGATGGCACTTCTAACCGAAAAGCATCATTACTAAAAAATACAAATGGGATTAGGGTAAATCCGAGACAGCTTGTGGGACAGCCCGCCGGCCCGGGATTGTCCAAAGGAATGGCCCGGGTGGTCCGTCAACATGTGGATCTGCAAGATTTCAAACACTCTGAAATCCTTGTTTGTGATGCAGTGGATCCAAATACAACCTTCGTCATCCCACTGGCGGCCGGTGTAGTGGAGCGCCGGGGGGGCATGCTGATTCACGGGGCCATTATCGCCAGGGAATACGGATTACCATGCGTCACCGGTATACCGGATGCAACCTCGTTGATTCATACGGGCGATGAGATTTCGGTGGATGGATTCCTGGGAATCGTTACCATTTTAAAAACCAACAGAAAAGATAAGATTTCAATGAAGGATGACAAATCAACATGAGGTGAGCCATGGACGAAAAAATTAAACTGGGTATCAGCGCGTGTTTAATGGGGCAGGAGGTTCGCTGGAACGGCGGACATGCAAGGGATCGATACCTGACCGATATACTGGGGAAATATGTGGAATATGTGCCGGTGTGTCCAGAGGTGGAGTGTGGAATGGGCGTTCCCCGGGAGACCCTCCGTCTGGTAGGTGATCCGGATAATCCCAATCTGGTCACTTCTAAAACAAACATCGACCACACTCACAGAATGACCGAATGGGCTCGCAAAAAAGTTGAAGCATTGGAAAAAGAAAACCTGTGCGGGTTTGTTTTCAAAAAAAACTCTCCCAGCAGCGGCCTGTTTCGAGTTCCGGTTAGAACTTCCAAAGGAATGCCCAACAAAAAAGGTCAGGGCATATTTGCCCGTGTGTTTACGGAGCATTTTCCGTTGATTCCGGTGGAAGAAGAGGGCCGGCTGAATGACTCCAAACTCAGAGAGACTTTTATCGAGCAGATTTTTACCTTGATGCGCTGGCGGAAAACGCTTTCCAAAAAGAAAACTATGGGAAACCTGGTTGATTTTCATACCCGGCACAAGCTGCTCATAATGTCCCATAGTCCCAGCCATTCGCAAATGATGGGGAAATTGGTGGCCGGAGGCAAAGACCTTTCCATAAAAGATTTGTTTACACAGTACGAGACCCTGTTGATGGCGGCTTTGAGACTAAAGACCACGCTTAAGAAGAATATGAACGTGCTGCAGCACATCATGGGGTACTTTAAAAAACAGCTGTCTCCGGACGAGAAGCAGGAACTCCTTGAAATCATCGAGCAGTACAGACAGGAACATGTCCCCTTGATCGTACCGGTGACCCTGCTAAACCATTATGTACGAAAATACAAACAACCGTATTTGGCGCAACAGATTTATTTAAATCCGCATCCAATTGCACTGAAGTTGCGCAATCATGTATGAAAACGAGGGTATATCAATGAAAAACGACAAACCGATTTTGGTTGCCGGAGCCACCGGCTATGTGGGCGGACGGTTGATTCCGGCCCTCCTGGATACCGGTTATCGGGTGCGCGCCATGGGCAGATCCCTGGAAAAATTGGCCTGTCGTCCCTGGGGACATCACCCCAAAGTGGAACGGGTAAAAGGAGATGTTCTTGATGTAGAATCTTTGAAAAAGGCGCTCTCGGGCTGTGGAGCCGCATATTATCTGGTCCATTCCATGATCGCTCAGAAACACAAGTTTGTTGAAGCCGACCGCCGGGCGGCCAAAAATATGGTATCGGCAGCCGAATCTACGGGTATCGAACGAATAATTTATCTCGGCGGTCTTGCTGAGAAAAAAAAGGGCGCTTTGAGCAAGCATCTTCGTTCTCGAATTGAAGTGGCGGATATCCTTCAATCCGGCAGTGTGCCGGTGACCGATTTGCGCGCACCCATGATTTTAGGATCCGGCAGTGCGTCCTTCGAGATATTGCGGTATCTGGTGGAACGCCTTCCCGTGATGATTACACCGCGTTGGGTGAGATCCTTAAACCAGCCCATTGCCATCCGAAATGTTGTCAACTACCTGGTGGGCTGCCTGGAACATGATGAAACCATCGGCCAAACCTACGATATCGGCGGACCGGATGTTCTGACCTATCGGGACCTGCTGGATATTTATACCCGGGAAGCAAGATTGCCCAAACGATGGATCATACCGGTTCCCGTGCTCACTCCCACCCTTAGTGCTTACTGGATACATCTCATCAGCCCGGTGCCGCACTCAATCGCGTTGCCTTTGACCGAAGGGTTAAGCAGCAATGCCGTATGTTCAGACCAACGGATTCAATCGATCATTCCTCAGAAACTGCTCAGTCCCCGAGAAGCCATTCGAACGGCCCTGGATAACATCATCCAGGAACAGGTCGATACCTGCTGGGCCGATGCCGGAGATATGGTAACCCCTGAATGGGCCCATTGCGGTGATGCACATTGGGCCGGCGGTACCATTATGCAGTGCGGTTACCGCGTTCGTTTAAAAGCCCCATTGGATGACGTCTGGTCGGCCATCAGTAAGATTGGGGGTCAGACCGGATATTATTATGCCGACCGTCTGTGGTGGCTGAGAGGTTTGATGGATCGAATGGTGGGTGGTGTGGGTTTGCGTCGCGGGCGGCGCCATCCCACCGAGCTGGGGGTTGGAGACGCTCTGGATTTCTGGCGAGTACTGGACGTCTCTCCCAAGGAGCAGCTGTCATTACTGGCTGAAATGAAGGTTCCCGGCGAAGCCTTACTGGAATTTAAAATCGATTCCATAG
>JASFHC010000175.1:0-5630 GCA_050123435.1 Desulfobacterales bacterium | reverse complement strand
GAACTTTTGAAGGGAGGCGAAAATCCGGAATTCCCACCCGAAGCATTCCGCCCAAGACGTCAAGGGCTTCAAAAATGGTTACCTGATAGCCCTTTAACCGCAGGTAGTATGCTACGGTCAGTCCGGACGGACCTGAGCCGACCACTGCCACCTTCTCCGAACGTTCCTCGATTTCCGGCGGTTCGAGTTCTTTCAGGTTTGTATGATCTGCGGCAAAGCGCTTCAAATCCCTGATGGCAATGGCCTCATCCATCTCCAACCTTCGGCATTGAGATTCACAAGGATGCGGGCAGACTCGTCCAAGTACCCCCGGCAGCGGCAATCGCTCCATAATTAACCGGGTAGCTTCCAGGTACTTACCCTGGCTAATGAGCTGTACATAGCCCTGGACATTGATGCCCGCCGGACAAGCGATTGCACAAGGGGCCCGATCTTTTTTATCTATACAGAAGGTAATGGGTACGGCTTGTGGAAATGCCCTATAAATGGCTGCTCGATTACCCAGCCCCTCATCCCATTCACTCGGGACCGACACCGGACAGACATTCGCACATTCACCACATCCCGTACAGACACCTTCCTTCACATAACGCGGCTTACGACGGATTCTGACGGTGTAGTTGCCAATGAATCCCGACACCTCCGTTACTTCGCTGTATGAGATCAACTCGATGTTTGGATTCTGGGCCACGTCAACCATCTTTGGGGTTCCGATACAGGCGGCACAGTCGAGCGTAGGAAATGTCTTATCGAATTGGAGCATATGCCCGCCAATGGTCGTCGATTTTTCCACCAGATATACTTTATGCCCGGCATTGCCTATGTCTAAAGCAGCCTGCATGCCTGCAATACCGCCACCCACAACCATGATATCAGGATGTACCAATGTCTCACGATCATCTAATCTCTCATGGTAATTGACCCGGTTGATCGCCGCCGCCGCCAGTGTTTTCGCTTTCTGAGTGGCCTCATCTTCATCCTTGGTGACCCAGGAAACTTGTTCGCGAACAGAGGCCATCTGGAAAAAATAAGGATTAAGACTGGCCCGCCGACAAGCACCTTGAAAGGTCTTTTCATGCAGTCTGGGTGAGCAAGAGGCCACGACCACCCGGTTAAGGTTAAATTCTTTAATGTCTTTTTCAATCATCTCCTGGCCCGGGTCCGAACACATAAACTTGTAATCCCGGGCGATCACCACATTTTTCAGCTTTCGGGCAAAGGCCGCCACTTCCTCAACCCGAACCTTGCCGGCGATATTGATCCCGCAATGGCAGACATAAAAACCTAACCTGATGGACATATCCGCCCCCTTTTTACGAACTTTCGAAAAGAAAATATTAACCCTAATCGATTGTAAACAAAATAGATAAACTATCTGATTTGGGCAGAAATTTAAAATAGTTTTTGAGAATGTAAAGAATAGCTTTTAAAAATATAAGAAGATCTAGAAAAAATCAACACATTTTACCGGCAGGGATAATGAAGATGGTTGAGTAAATATATGACGGACGTTCTTTTTTCATGCGGCCGTATTTTGGGCCAGTTTAATGGGGTTGGGGCCCAATTCTCGGATTCTTTCATCCATTTCAGCTGCGATTTCGGCAAAACGCGGCCCATCATTTGATGAAAGGTTGTACATTTGCGCCCTTTCTCCCCCAACACCGATGGTATCAAGAATTTTCTGAATATGCTTTATCCGGTTACGCGCTCTGATGTTCCCGTTCGTATAATGGCAATCTCCTTCCATGCATCCTACTACATAGATGCCGTCCGCTCCCTTTTCAAAGGCATGGAGGATATGAAGGATATCTATTTTGCCGGTGCATGGAATGATAATAATTTTAATATCAGGCGGATATTGCAATCGCATGGAACCTGCCAGGTCCGCAGCCGTATATCCTCAGAAACTACAACAAAACGCAATAATGACAGGCTCGAAGTCTTCGTTCATAATTCTTCCTTTGAACCAAATTCATATAAAATCAATAATTTTTATTGACATTACATAGCATTTGATTTCATATGTTTTCAATAAAATTTTAAATGGTTAGCCCAAAAAGGCGCACCGAACCCGGATAACTGCAAAAACTAAGATTATTCAATTACCCATCTTGATTATCTCGTAAGAAGTCAGAAAAGCAACCTTTTTAAGGATTCTTCATAATTTTAAAAAGGCAAATAAAATGCACACCAGCATTTCAGATCCGGAGACAGTAGTTGAACATGATCCCTGCGCGCAGAGAGAATTAATTGGAGACCGGGGAGATTATTTTCTCAACAGAATTCAGGGAGAAACCGGTGTCAATGTCTCTGCATGCTATCAATGCGAACGCTGTACCAATGCCTGCCCTATCAGTGGTTTTATGGATATCAAGCCTCACCAGATCATTCGCTATGTTCAATTGGGATGGCGCATAAGACTATTAAAATCTTCAACCATCTGGATCTGTTTGTCCTGTGAAATGTGTACCACTTACTGTCCCAACGAGGTGGATGTGGCTGAAATTATAAATCATTTGCGCATGATGGCAGCCAGATCGTCCATAGCCCCCAAAGAAAAAAGTCTTGCCGTATTTCATCATACTTTTCTGGAAGAGCTCATCAAATCCGGAAGAGTAAACGAATTTAGATTAATGAGAGCCTATTATTCGAAGCCGGATATTCTGCATGCCAGGATTAGAAACGGAACCTTCAAAGAAGAACTTCAGTTGGCCATGACGTTGTTTCGCAAAGGAAGGCTAAAATTATCCGCACCAAAGTCCAAGGCGGTCAAGGAAATTCAAAAAGCTTATTCTCAGACTCGCGGAGAGATCGTTTAATGAAATTATCTTTTTATCCGGGGTGTTCCCTGGAAGGAATGGCAAACGACTATTGCGAGTCCATTTACGCGGTCTTCAAGGATCTGGGTGTTGATTTGGTTGAAATAGAAGACTGGACATGTTGCGGGGCAACCGCGGCCCACAGCCTCAGTGAGGTCATGTCCGTGATTCTGCCTGCAAGAAATCTGGCCGCTGCCGAGGAAATGGGGCTTGATATCCTTTGTCCGTGTTCTTTGTGCTTTAATCGTCTCCTGTTTTCCCAGAAAATGCTAAAGAAAAAAATTTTCCATATTCCCTGGGAGGTTACGGGAAGTATTCAGGTTCTGGATATGACGCGCTTTTTAGCAAAACCTTCCATCATTGAATTGATAAAACAATGCGTTTTGAAACCGTTAGACAGCCTGAAAGTGGTCTGCTATTACGGTTGCCAGATGGTTCGTCCTCCGAAAATTACCGGCTACGCAGATTATGAAAACCCCCAAACCTTGGATCACATTGCTGCGGCAGCAGGTGCCCAGGTAATTGACTGGTCTTATAAATCCACATGTTGCGGTGCGAGCATCGGTATTGGTCGCAGGGAGATTGTGCAATCTCTTTCAAAAAGGATATTGGAGAAAACCAGACAGGCCGGGGCCGACGCCGTTGTGGTCTCATGCCCGTTGTGCCAGTCCAATCTGGATATCATCCAGAAAGATCGATCTCATACTCCGACTCCGATATTTTATGTTACGGAATTACTCCGCTTGAGTTTTAAAGACAAAGGGCATCCACAATGGTTTAAGATGCATGTCGCAGATCCTGTACCGCTTTTGATGGCAAAGAGTTTACTGTAAAACATATGGAATCTTATCTCAAAAATCCGGTGGGGAAAGTTATCGTTATCGGCGGCGGCATCGGAGGAATTCAGTGTGCCCTGGATCTGGCTGACACGGGTTTTTATGTGTATCTTATTGAAAAATCACATACTCTTGGCGGAACCATGGCGCGTCTGGACAAGACTTTTCCCACCAATGATTGTTCAACCTGTATGTTTTCTCCTAAAATGGTGCATGCGGCGGGTCACGCCAATATCGAAATTCTTTGCTTAAGCCGTTTACTGGAGTTAAATGGGGAGCCCGGGCGATTTACCGCAATGATTGAAAAACAGCCCCGATATATCAATGAAGAAAAATGCATCGCGTGCGGCGAATGTGCTGAAAAATGTCCCGTAAAAGTGCTGGATCCCTTTAACGGGGAGCTGGGAATACGCAAAGCGGCTTTTCTGACATTTCCCCAGGCAGTCCCTTTAAAATATGCAATAGATGCCAAGAATTGCCTCTACTTTACCAAAGGAAAATGCGGCATCTGCAAAAAGATCTGTCCAGCTGAAGCCGTTGAATACGATCAAAAACCCAAAATTTTACAAATTGAAGCCGGTGCGATTATCCTCTCAACCGGTTTTGAACCGGCGTTAACGGAAATGGAGGGAGAGTACGGTTATGGAAGATATAAAAACGTTGTCACCTCCCTTCAGTATGAACGAATGTTATCGGTCACAGGTCCCTATGGCGGACACATCCGGCGGCCGTCGGATGGGAAAGTTCCGCGCAAGGTGGCCTGGATTCAATGTGTCATGTCGCGGGATCTTGCCCGAAACAGGCCGTTTTGTTCTTCGGTCTGCTGCATGTATGCTGCAAAACAGGCGGTATTAACCCGAAGCCATGAACCGGACACCCAAACAACCATTTATTTTATGGATATTCGGGCCCACGGTAAAGGGTTTGACCAATATATCGATCGTGCCCGTAAACGGCATGGGGTACGAACCAAACGGTCTATGATTTCAGTAGTTTATCTGAACCCAGAAAATGACAATTTGATCATTGAAACATTTGATCATCGTTTAAATCGTAAAAAGGAAGAAGCGTATGATCTGGTCGTTCTTTCTACCGGTTTTAAACCGTCGGATGATTTTATCGACATAGCAAAACAGCTGGGGCTTGTTACCAACCCATATGGATTTTTAAGTACTGAATTTGATGAACCGGTATCCACTTCCAAACCCGGAGTCTTTGTGTGCGGCGGAATTGAATCGCCAAAAGATATTCCCGAAACCGTCATACAGGCCGGTGCGGCCGCAGCCGAGGCTTCCATATTAATTAATGCGGCGAGAAATTCTGAAATTGTATGTGATAAAGTCCCGGATGAAGCGCCCATGGATATCACGCCGCGCGTTGGCGTGCTGATTTGCCATTGCGGCACCAATATCGCCGGTGTCGTGAATATACAAAACGTCCTTGATTACGCAAAAAATTTGCCCCGGGTGACCTTTGCCACCGATTTTTTGTTCACCTGTTCCACCGAAACTCAGCAAACCATTATCCAACTGATTAAAGAGCATCGTCTGAACCGCATCGTAGTGGCTGCATGTTCGCCAAAAACCCATGAACCTTTGTTTCAGGATACGTTGCGCAAGGCGGGTTTAAACCCTTATTTGTTCGATATGGCAAGTATAAGAGATCTATGTGCCTGGGTTCATGGGAACAATCCTGAAAAAGCCACCAAAAAGTCAAAGGCGCTTATTCGAGCGAGTGTGGCCCGCGCCGTACAATTGGAACCTTTGTATGACAGTTCATACCGGACCGATAATCATGGATTGGTTATCGGTGGAGGTGTGGGCGGGATGACGGCTGCTCTGACCATTGCGGATCAGGGATTTCATGTTCACCTTGTGGAAAAAAATGACCGGTTGGGTGGTTTTGCCGCAAATCTGAAATTTACACTGGAAGGTAATTCCCCTCCTAAGTTGATTCGTTATCTGATTGAAAGAAT
>JASFHC010000174.1:0-5644 GCA_050123435.1 Desulfobacterales bacterium | reverse complement strand
AGATGACAGCGTCAGAAAATATCCGATGCCGGTTCTTGGAAGTGATTTTTTCATAAAAGCGGACACGATAATCACTGCAATCGGTCAGCAAGTCGATCATACGGGTATGGAGTCGCTTAGAGATCTTGATTGGACAAGACGGAATACGATCAAAGTAAATATGGTCAGCATGGAAACTTCCAAAGAAGGTGTTTTTGCTGCAGGAGATGCGGTTACCGGCCCGGCAACCGTTATTGAAGCAATCGGCGGAGGGAAGAGGGCGGCAGAAGCCATTGACCGTTATTTGTCAGGGATACCCCAACCCAAGATGCCACCGGTACCCGCCCGGCGCGATCGACTGGAATGTTTGGAAGTACCGGCAAGTACCAAGATGATTTTGAAAGCACCACAGATGCCGTTGCTGAATATCGATAGAAGGCGGGTGACCTTTCAACAGGTAGAGTTGGGCTATTCTGAGAATATGGTCAGAGAAGAGGCCCGACGATGTTTAAGATGCGACATTTGCCGTCGCTGTGGAGAATGTGTTGAAATATGCCGGGATAAGATGAAAATTGATGCCTTGAAGTTGGGTTATCTGGACTTTGATCATCCGGTTCAAACCGATTTCAGGGTTACTCAAGAAAGGTGCATTGCGTGTGGCGCCTGTGCCACCAATTGTCCCAATGGGGCCATGATAATGGAAGACAGAAAGGGTGAAAGAATTCTTTCTCTGTGCGGAACCATATTAAACCGGCAAAAGCTGGAGTACTGTGAGATATGCGGTGAGGTTTTAGGACCGGCCAGGTATCACGATTATATTAAGCAAAAGATTCAGAATGTCGTAGCAACTACTGATGACCGAGTTATTTGTGAGAGATGTGCCAGAAAGGGAACTACAGACGTATCGAAAATGAAAGTTCCCCCCTCTCATATATAGAACTGCCTGATCCAGGCGTTTTAAAATGAGGAGGATGAGTTACTTTCGGTGTTACAACTTGTCTGTGATGGATGAAATCACCATCGGCCACAAGGAGAAATAAAATGGTTTTTCGCAGAGGTCAAAAGGTTGAAATATTTAGAAAGTCCCAAGATGAAGGATGGGAAACCTACATGGATGAATATATCGGTTGCCATGGCATTATCGTTGATCCGGATACCGCCATCAATGATCCGGATGCTTTAATTGAAGTCAGTTTGGAGGGTAAAGGGACCCATCGATTTCCCCAGGATTGTATTCGTCTTTTGGAAAATAGTGGTCAGTAATTCGTCGATAGCTGAAACGGACGACAGACCATGCATAAATAGGGGAGTTGCTTCTATGGTTAAAATAACAATTAACGGAAAGGAACATAAGGTAGAAGAAGGGCAAAGACTGCTCAAGGTATTACAAGAAATAGATATCAAAATTCCTTCCCTTTGTTTTCACCCATCCCTTACGCCTGCTGCATCATGTAAACTTTGTGTCGTGGAAGTAAAAGAAAAAGACAAACCCCATGCCGTGAAGCTGGCATGTGCCGTCAAAACAAAGCCAGGACTTAATGTAACCACTGAGAGTGCCATGATACATCAGCATAGAAACAGGGCACTGGGTCGTCTGTTCACAATGGCTCCCCAATCGGAAGCACTCATGAAAATAGGGGCGGATTTTGGTCTGACCATGGGCTCTGTGCCGGATGGCTGTATCCGTTGCCGTCTCTGTGTAAGAGTCTGCAAAGAAGTTATCGGTGCCAGAGCTCTGAAGATTGTTAATATAGAAGGCCGGAATTTTGTGGTTCCTTCGGAAAAAGGGGAGTGTATCGGTTGCGGAACCTGTGCCAATATTTGCCCGACAGATGCAATAAAGACAATAGATAAGGATAACGTAAGAACGATGATGGTGGGTGATCAAATCATCGCCAGGCACCCACTGTTAAATTGCGAAATGTGTGGAAAACAGTTTGCTACGCCTAAATTCATGAAACATGTAGAGCATCGCGAGGAATCTCACATAAATGTAAAGGAACATCATGATCTTTGCCCGACCTGTGCCAAACTCTACGCAAGAAAAAAACTGACTCCCCTGGTTCCGCGTCTTGCAAAGACATATGTCGACAAACCCATTGGCTAAAATTGAAAAAATTTAATCAAGATAATCAAAACAGAAAAAAATTATTTTAACTTTATAGTGACAGGAATCAAGATCAAGCCTCTGGATTGTAAGGCCGACGTCCGGAGGGACATACGAAAAATATAACCACCCCAGTACCGTGTCCCGGCACCAAGAGGCAGGCTCAGGAATTGGGCCCCGGTTAGATATTAAATACGGATTTAACTGGGCAGGCAAGAAGTGGCGTTTTGCAATGGTCTCGCATTGTGGCACGAATTGACGGATGTATGTGGAGTATCATGCCGGAATATAAATTTTCATAGAGAGAAAAATGCTTGATTTTATCGGACGGTTTGTGGTTTTAAGTGGCACTAATATTTAAAAAGCTGAACCATTTTTAAAACAAGTAAAATCAAGGAGTTTTTTTTATGATATTTGAAGGGTTTCTGTATACCTCTCTTATCATCTTTGCTCTGGGTTTGATAATCAAGATTTGGATCTGGTTTTCACGCACCATCGGAACCTCAGCCAATCAGATTCCGGTATTAGAGCGGGTGTCTGCGGCCGTTAAGGGAATTTTCAGCGTTGTTTTCAGTGTAAAAATCCTAACCCTTATCAGGGTTTTTATCCTTGATGTGGTTCTGCAGGTAAAGATTCTCAAGGAAGATTTTCTCCGCTGGGTCATGCACATGTTAATCTATGTTGGTTTTATGCTGCTTTTTCTGATGCATGCCCTTGAGAACTTCATCTCTGAACCGTTATTTATCAATTACTATTCGACAATCAATCCGTTTATGTTTTTAAGAGATCTATTCGGTTTCATGGTAATTGTCGGTATCGCTATTGCAATATTTCGGCGGTTCATTTTGAAAGTACCCCGTCTCAAAACAAACGCCATGGATTATTATGCCATTATTATTCTGGCTGTAATTCTGCTTTCGGGAATTCTTTTGGAAGGCGCAAAAATAACGTCCTATACCGAGTATCACTACATGGTGGAAGATTATGCCGATCTTGAAGACCCGGAAGAAATCACGGCTCTTGAAAGCTACTGGGTTCAGAACTTCGGCACGGTCTCTCCCAACGTACAGGCGCCCTTTAGTGAAGACGTTTTGTCAATGGGCAAGGAACTTCACGAGGCCAGCTGTATGGACTGTCATTCTGCTCCTCAGTGGGCGTTTACCGGTTATGCCACGGCTAAAATCATCAAACCGGTGGCTCTGGCACTGGATCGGGCGGGGACCTCTACGATTATGTGGTACATCCATTTTCTGGCCTGTTTTGTAGGCCTGGCCTATCTTCCTTTCAGTAAAATGTTCCATATTTTTGCCACACCGGTGAGTTTGATGGCCAATGCGGTCATGGAAAAGGATACATCCGATCCGGCAAATATCGCAACCCGGCAAGTTGTGGAATTGGATGCCTGTATGCACTGCGGCACTTGCAGTCTGAGGTGTTCCGCCGCGTCGGCGTTCGATGTCCGGGGAAACGATTATATTTTGCCGTCGGAAAAAATGACTTTTCTCAAGACCCTGGCGGCCGGGAAAAAACTGAGCGAGCGGAAACTGAGCGCCATCCAGGAAGGGGTTTATCTTTGTACCAATTGTGATCGCTGCACCGTGGTCTGCCCTGCAGGGATCAATCTTAAGGAATTGTGGTTCAATGTGAGAGAAAATCTGGTTCAAAGAGGACATCCTGAACCGCTGGTGCTTTCTCCATTTTCTTTTTACCGGGGCCTTCATCGGGAAAATATATCCACAGAAGATTATGGCCGACCCTTGGCAGATGCCAACCGAGCGGTTGCCGGCAAGTTTGAGCAGGTCATGGATCCTAGCACGCCCATTTCTTTCATGGACAGAGAAATCGTGGAATTGAACCAGCTGCCGAGCACCGGCACCTTCTCATACTGTTTCGGCTGTCAGACCTGCACGACGGTGTGCCCGGTGGTAGCCGAATATGAGAATCCGCTGCAAACGCTCGGTTTGCTGCCCCATCAGATCATGAACTGCCTGGGTTTGGGACTGGTGGAAATGGCCTCCGGCCCCAGGATGCTTTGGGATTGTGTCACCTGTTATCAATGCCAGGAACATTGTCCCCAGAATGTAGAGATCACGGATATCTTCTTTGAGTTAAAAAATATCGCCGCAAATAACGTCCGGAAGGCAGCCGAAGAAAATTCATCTGATTTGGAAGTGGCATAAGCCATGTGCCGATAAAATCAGCTGAACGCTCAAAAATTAAGAAGGAAATTCACATGAAATATGCATTGTTTTTGGGGTGTAATATACCTGCCCGGGTCGATCAATATGATGCGTCTGCCAGAGCGGTATTACGGCAGGTGGGTGTGCAACTGAAGGATATTCGCGAATTTAGTTGCTGCGGATATCCCATGCGCAATGTGGACCAAAAAGCATTCCTCCTCTCTTCGGCTGTAAATCTGGCACTGGCTGAAAAAGCGGAACTCGATATATTGGCGCTTTGCAAATGTTGCTTCGGCACGCTTAAGGAGGCCGAACATCTCTTGAAAGAACAAGGAACGCAGCAAAAAGAAGTCCATGAATTGCTTGCTCAAAAGGGTCTTAAGTATACCGGAAAGATACAGATTAAGCATTTTCTTTCGGTGTTGTATCACGATGTGGGTTTGGATTCCTTAAAAAGCAACATCACCCGGAAATATAAAAACTGCAACATCGCAACCCATTATGGGTGCCATGCTTTACGCCCGAGCAAAATCACCCGCTTCGACGACCCTGTCGCCCCCTCTATATTTGACAAGCTCGTGGAGGTGACGGGTGCCAAGAGTGTTGATTGGACCCGGAAGCTGGAGTGTTGCGGGGCTCCCGTACTGGGGGTTAATGACGACCTTTCCATGAATCTAACCGAGAAAAAAATTTCATCCGGCAAAAAAGCAGGTGCCGACTATTTGTGTTCCGCCTGTCCCTATTGTCATCTGCAATTTGATACGGTTCAAAAAATGATGGTCTCCCGAAATGGAAACGATCCTCTGGCCTCGGTCCTTTATTCACAACTGCTCGGATTGTGCATGGGCATTGACGAAAAAGTTCTGGGAATCAATATGAATCAACTCGATATCAGTGGTGTTATATCTTTTTTTTACTCAGAAGTAGAAAACGCCGAATGAAAAAAAAGTCGCCGTGATGGTAATCGGCGGCGGAATCGCCGGAATTGAACAAAAATTGACATTTTTTAAAGGTCTTGTTTTTACCATCCAAGCGTCAAATATTTATGGATTGAATTTGCAGCCTCTCTACCAGCGCCCATCGCCAAAATAACGGTGGCCGAACCGGTTACAATGTCACCGCCGGCCCAGACACCTTTTTTGCTTGTCTTTCCGGTTCCGAGTTCCGTCACGATATAGCCCCACTTGTTTAGCTTCAGCCCTTCGGTGGTTTGTGCTAACAGGGGGTTGGCACCGGCACCCACTGCAATAATGGCCAGATCGCACTCAAGCTCGAATTCCGAACCTTCTATGGGAATCGGCCGACGTCGTCCGGAGGCATCCGGTTCGCCTAGCTCCATCTTGAGCCCTTCCATACCGATAAGGCGTCCATTTTCATC
>JASFHC010000173.1:0-5663 GCA_050123435.1 Desulfobacterales bacterium | reverse complement strand
TAATACCCATGTACGGGAAGGACTGACTTTAAAAGGCATTAAGTGGGCATTTAGCTTTCCGGGGTATGATTATTGGCATCCATTGACATGGGTGTCTCACATGTTGGACTGCCATCTCTACGGCTTAATGCCCGGCATGCATCATCAGATCAACGTGATTCTTCACATACTGAATAGTATGTTATTATTTTTGGTCTTCAAACGGATGACCGGGGCGGTCTGGAAGAGTGCCTTTGTGGCAGCCTTGTTCGCTGTTCATCCTCTAAACGTGGAATCGGTTGCATGGGTAGCCGAACGTAAGAATGTTCTGAGCACCTTTTTCTGGTTGCTCACTATGCTAATATACAGCCATTATTCTCAACGTCCCAGCTTCTACAAATATCTAATGATATTTTTCGTTTTTGCGTTGGGCCTCATGTCCAAACCCATGCTTGCAACCCTGCCGTTTGTACTTCTTTTGTTAGATTATTGGCCGCTCCGACGATTTGAATTGGGTCATTCATATGGTTATAAGAACAATCAAAAATCAATGAGATCAGGCTTTCGATGGCCGCTTTTTTTGCGACTGATTTTAGAAAAGATTCCGCTGTTAGCACTTTCGATAGCGGGAATTTTTTTATCCTCTATAGCGCTTCACCGTCTTGGAATTGTAATACCAACGGCATCAGTTCCCATGAAGCTTCGGGTCGCTAACGCCTTGGTTTCCTATTTTAGCTACATAAATAAGATGGTCTGGCCTCACAACCTAGCGGTCTATTACCCATACCCTAAAATATTACCGTTGTGGCAGGTTGCCGGAAGCGGCGTGTTGCTGATATTTATTTCTGTTATGGTATTTCGTACGATAAGATCAAAACCTTATCTTACGGTGGGATGGCTGTGGTATGTCGGAACGCTTGTACCGGCAATTGGATTGGTACAGGCGGGCTTATGGCCTGCCGTAGCAGACCGGTTTGCGTATGTTCCGCTTATTGGTTTGTTTCTCATTATTGCTTGGGGTGTTCCCGATCTTGCCGCTCGATGGTGCTACAGAAAACTAAAGCTGGCCGCACTAGCGGCGGCGCTTCTTGTGAATTTCATGGTAACCACTTGGATACAAGTTGGATATTGGAGAAACAGTATTACCCTTTTTAAACGCACCCTTGATGTAACGGAAAACAACTACATTGCGCACCACAAGCTGGGTGAAGCCTTGGCGGCAGAGGATAGAATCGCCGCTGCTATCAGACATTATTCCGAAGCATTGCAGATAAAATCTGATTTTTTTGCATCACATCTTAATTTGGGGATTGTCTTAAAAAGGGAAGGAAAGCTTGATGATGCTATAAGGCACTTTTCAAAAGCGTTACGCATAAAGCCCGATTCTGCCGAAGCTCATAATGAATTGGGTATCTCCCTGAAAGAGCAGGTGAATTTCGATGGGGCCATCAGGCATTATCATGAAGCGTTAAGGATTAAGTCGGACTACGCCGATGCACACAACAATATAGGGGTTGTTTTGGCGCTTCAGGGAAATGATGAAAAGGCCATTTATCATTTTAGGGAATCACTTCGAATTGATTCAAAGAATTCTGACGCATATTTCAACCTGGGAAAGATTTATTCTCTTCAAGGAAAAATAGAAGATGCAATCCGGTATTACCGGGAAGCATTACATTACAACCCGAATATGATACCGGCCCTCTATAACCTGTCATGGATAACCGCTATCCATGAAGATGAAAAATTTCGAGACGGCGAAGAAGCTGTCAAACTGGCCGAAAGACTCTGTAAAATTACCGAGTATAATCAGCCATTGGCATTGGATGCTCTTGCCGCGGCTTATGCAGAGACCGGAAGATTTGATGCGGCGGTTTTAACGGTTAAGAGAGCACTCGAACTTGCTTTGCAGGATGGTCCCAAAGATCTGGCTCAGGATTTGAAAAAGAGATTAGAGGGATATCAGGCAGGACGTCCTTACCGACAGCAGGCGTATAGAAAAAAGTTGATAGAAGTTTGTGCTTGAATATAAGAAACCTTTGAAAAAGGTCTATAGAAGGTTACTCGGACACTGAGAATTAAATTTGGTTTGTCAAAAAAGGAGCGCTACGTGCCATATTCAGCAAGACATATTCTTCCAGCACAAAAAAGGCTTCTTCTTATCGGGGTACTCATAACGATTATTTTTGCCGTTGTTTTTGGAATATTCACCGTCCGGAAAATTATCACAAGCCCTGATATTCCCTTCCTTTTTTCTGTACAGGAGGCTGAGTGGATTCGTTTCCGTGAGCCGGTAGAACTGAAAGCCAGAGGTCCCCAAACACTGGTTTATAACTTTCGTACGCAATTTGTTCTCAAAGAGGTTCCGAACCCAGCGATTCTTAGTTTCCGATCCATGAAATGTGCCACGGTGTGGCTCGATAACAAGCTGGTTTACAAATATGATCCTAAAACATGTATCAAAAAATGGAAACGTGTTTACCACGTCGACCTTACTCCTGAACTTGGTCGGGGCTCGCATGAGATCCGCATAGAAGTTTTAAATCAAAACGGATATCCGGCTTTAATTGCTTATTGCAAACCATTGAAGCTTTATACGGGAGAACACTGGGAGGGAAGTCGTGACAGTAAAATCTGGACTCAGGCTTTGCCTGCTAAAAGAATGCAGGTTCCAGCGCTTTCAGGTAAATTTCAGCGTGCAGATCTGGCATTTTTATCGAAGCTACACTTCTTTATGCCGGTATTTATCATCGTTTTTCTTTTAAGTTTTTTCTGTCTTCAAAAAGATCAACATCATTGGTTTAATCCCTATATTCCCACAGCAAGACAAATGCGCTGGGTATTACTGGTGTCATGGTCGATCCTGGCGATTAACAATCTTGGGAAAATTCCAATGTATATCGGTATGGACTGGAATCAACATCTGAAATATATTTTATACGTGGCGGAACATCGGCGAATCCCTTTGCCTTCAGAGGGTTGGCAGATGTTTGAGGCGCCTATGTTCTATATTATTTCAGCCGTCATCTATAAATTTCTATTGAACTTTTTTTCTTTAGAGACAACCATCCGGCTCCTTCGTATGGTCCCACTTTTGTGCGGTGCGGCTCAGATCGAGATCTGCTACCGTGCGCTGCGATATGTATATCCGAAAAGAGAAGACTTGCAAGCGATTGGTACGGTAATAGGAGGATTGATTCCGATAAATATATACATGTCACAGGTTATCGGGACCGAGCCGTTGGCCGGTTTTTTTTCGGGGATTGTCGTTGTTCTTGCTTTACGGCTTTTTTCTTCTCCTTCCATTCAATCAAGAGATATTTTCGTTCTCCTGGGTTTTTTTCTGGGACTGTCGATTCTTACAAAAATAACAGCAATTCTTCTCATTCCTCCTCTTATGTTTTTTATGGCGTTTACATTTTTAAAGAAGGATAAGTTATCAGAAAGATTTGCGCCGATTATCATTAAGCGTATGATCCTGGTACTTGGCATATCCTTTGTTGTTTCCGGCTGGTATTACTTAAACAATTGGGTTGAAATGGGAAAATTCTTTATTGCCGGATGGGATCCTTCGAGAAATATCAGCTGGTGGCAGCATCCCGGATATAGAACTTGGAGCCAACTACTAGGCTTTGGCAAGTCCCTTTTCTACCCAATATACTCTTCTGTCGTCGGCCTTTGGGATTCTCTTTATTCTACACTGTGGTTGGATGGTTCCTTGAGCGGAATGGATAGATATTCTCATCGGCCTCCTTGGAATTATGACTTTTTACTTTCGAGTACATGGTTGTCTCTTCTGCCATCGGCGTCAATCCTGCTCGGAATTTTTACGGTCCTGAAGAAACCGGCATGGGCGTTTTGGCAAGGTCTTTTTTTTGCCGCCTGTTGCATCATTGTTTATGTTTCAGCAATCTTTTATATTTTTCTCACCATACCGATTTATAGCGTGGGCAAGGCAAGCTATACTTTGGGTGTTATCCCATGTTACGCCGTTTTGAGTGCCGGAGGATTTGAGATATTTACGCACAAACCGCTGGCCAGAGCGATCTTAAATGGTTTCATCGCCTGTTGGGCTTTCGGCGTTTATTTGGCCTATTTTGTATTTTAGCTAGAGTAAAACTCCTCACCCAAGCAGAAATTCGGTGAAATTTATAAATCTAAACTATTCATGAACAAAAGATACGATACACGGAGCCATTATCTTAAGCTGTTGATCAGCCTGCTTTTGGTTCTGGCGATCGCCATAGCTTATATTCAGGTGAGAAATCTTGATTTTGTGGGATATGACGACCAATTATATATCACTAAAAACAGCTATGTTCAGGATGGTATCACCCTGAATGGAGCCATATGGGCCTTTACCACCGATCATGATGCCAACTGGTTCCCTTTAACATGGCTGTCTCATATGTTAGATTGTGAGTTGTACGGATTGAACCCTTTGGGTCATCATTGGACAAATTTGCTGCTTCATATGGCCAACACCATTTTATTGTTTTTAGTGCTTAACCTGATGACCGAAACGCTTTGGCGAAGTGCTTTTGTGGCGTTTCTTTTTGCTTTGCATCCGCTTCATGTGGAGTCAGTTGCATGGATTTCAGAGCGAAAAGACGTTCTGTGCACTTTTTTTGGCATGCTAACGATTTTAGCGTATTGTCGATACGTTAAAAAACCTATTATTATTAATTACCTGCTGATTATTTTATTCCTCAGTATGGGATTGATGGCAAAACCCATGCTGGTGACACTTCCATTTGTTCTCCTTTTGCTGGACTTCTGGCCTTTACAACGCTTTCAATATACAAATAGCAGCTCAAAACCGGGAAGGATAATACGTTCTGATTTTCAAGAAGTTTTTAGATTAATCTCAGAAAAAATTCCTTTGTTTATACCTGTCCTTGTTTCAAGTATTTTGACCTTTATGGTTCAGCGTAGTGGGGGGGCGACAAGATCTTTGGAGTCTTTTCCATTGCAAATTCGAATTGCAAATGCTTTTGTTTCCTATGTGAAATATGTTGCTAAGGCAGTCTGGCCGGCCCACCTTTCTGTTTTTTATCCCCATCCTGGTAAAACCTTCGCAGAATGGCAGGTCTTTGGCGCATTGATGATGATTTCGATGGCTGTTTTTTTTGCTCTACGCGCATTGAAGCACTACCCGTATATAGCGGTTGGATTGTTCTGGTATCTTGGAACCCTTATACCGGTCATCGGACTGGTGCAGGTGGGTTCACAGGCAATGGCGGATAGGTATACCTACATCCCTTTGATTGGAATTTTTATCATTGTTGCCTGGGGAGCATCAGACCTAACTTTAAAATGGCATTATCAAAAGATTGTTCTCACTGTATCTGCTGTAATCATTCTTTCGATCATGACTGTGCGTACTTTTGTACAGGTAAGTCATTGGAAAAACGCCGTTACGCTCTTTGAAAACGCTGTTAAGATCGATTCGAATAACACTCTATCCCATAATAATTTGGGGATAGCCTTATATGATCATGGAAATATTGAAAAGTCTGCGTTTCATTTTAGAGAGGCATTGCGGATTGAACCTTATTATATCGTGGCTCGCGTCAACCTAGCAAGAGTGCTATCGGCACAAGGCAATTTAGAAGACGCCATTCGACACCTCAGGGAAGCACTTAAAATTAATCCAAAGCATTTTACGGCGCATTACCAACTAG
>JASFHC010000172.1:0-5685 GCA_050123435.1 Desulfobacterales bacterium | reverse complement strand
CCGTCCAGCTCGGTGCCGACCCGATCATTGTGGGGGGAACCGAAGAACAGAAAGCAAAATGGCTCGGTGCCATTGCCGAGGGAAATTCCCTTGTGGCCTATGCCGTGACCGAACCGGGCGCCGGTAGCAACCTTGCGTCACTTAAGACCAAAGCGGAACCGGTCACAAATGATTCCGGAGAAATAACAGGATATACCATTAATGGGACCAAGCAGTTTATATCTACCGGAGGATATGCCGATTTTATTACCCTGCTGGCTAAAACACCGGAAGGTCCTTCATTTTTTATCGTGGAAAAGGGGACACCTGGCTTTGTTCAGGGTAAGGGTGAGGACAAACACGGCATCCGGGCGTCAAACACATCTCCACTGTCTTTTACGGATGTGTTTGTTCCGGCTGAAAATCTTGTGGGCTTGGTTCCCGGCAAGGGGATGAAACAAGCCAACAAAGTTTTTGGATATACCCGGCTGATGGTTGCCGCCATGGCCCTGGGGCCTTGTGAAGCGGCTCTTGAGATCGTGATTCCCTATGCCAAAGAGCGGATTCAGTTCGGATCTCCGCTTTCAGAAAAACAGGGATACACTCACAAGCTGGTCGTTCCCCATGCCGTAAGACTTGAGGCCGCTACCACCTATATGGACGAAATTGCGTTTAGGATCGATTCCGGCGAATACGACCTTCATGTGGAAGGTTCCATTAGCAAACTGTTTGCTACCGAGTCTGCCAACAAGGCTGCCGACGATGCCATCCAGGCACTGGGCGGTTATGGATATATGACCGAGTTTGAAGTGGAGAAGATCAAGCGGGATGTGAAGATTACCTGTATCTATGAAGGGACCAGCGAAATTCAGCAAAGTATTATCAGCACATTCCGCTGGAAAGAAACCCGCAAAACCAAAGGCGGATTTTATAATGCCATCTGCCGGGAAATGGAAGACATGGATAGCGCTGTCAACGATGCCGGATGTGGGTTTTACGGGCTCGCGGCCGGGGTTTTGAATAATACCATTATGTTGGTTCATGACCATCGGCTGACGCGGAAGCAGCATGTCATGTTTTCCCTGGCCGATATGATGACCCATGTGGAGGTCGGAGCCAGCCTGGCGCGTAAGGCCGTGGCCCTTTCAAAAGACGGTGACCCGGAAGCCGAAAAGGTCAAAGCCATGTCCAGGATTTTTGCCGATGAGGTTGCGCAACTTGTTTCCCGGAACGCGTTGAATATCCTGATGGGTTCCGGTGTATTCGATCAAAATTCGGCCCGTGATTTTATGGAAACAAATTCTTATAACCAACTGGTTTGCAGCAGTCTAAATGTCATAAATGACATGGATCTAATTGCAGGCATACTGTTTGCGAGGTAATCATGAAGGAAAAAAACCAACGCATTGTTGTCGTTACGGGGGGGTCGAGAGGGATTGGCAGGGCGATTTGTATCTCATTGGCTGCGCCGGATACCCACATCTATTTTAATTATTTTTCTCCGAGTGATCCGGATGCTGAAGCTGCGGCTGCTGCTGAAACTGAGAAACTCGTCGCTGATGCCGGTGGATCGGCAACCAGCAGTAGTGTTAACATTGCCCAAGAAAAAGAAGTAGTGAGCTTTTTCGAAGAAATTTTAGACAAATCCGGTCGGATAGATGTTCTTGTAAATAACGCCGGTATCACCAAAGACGGTCTTTTGGTGCGTATGAAGGAAACGGACTGGGATGTTGTTTTAAATATTAATTTAAAGGGAGCGTTTACCTGTACAAGGATTGCTGCAAAAGCCATGATGAAGCAGCGTTGTGGCTGTATCATAAATATGGCGTCGGTTGTGGGAGTCACCGGGAATGCGGGACAGGCAAATTATTCGGCATCAAAGGCGGGTTTGATTGGGCTTACAAAAACAGCTGCCAAAGAACTTGCACCCCGCGGCATTACCGTCAATGCAATCGCTCCGGGTTTCATAGAAACGGATATGACTGCGTTACTTTCAGAAAAGGCAAGGAATGCAATGCTGGATCAGGTTCCTTTGGGACGGCCTGGTCAGCCCGAAGATGTTGCCGCCGTTGTTGCGTTTCTGGCTTCTGAAAGTGCATCTTATTTAACCGGACAGGTAATTCATGTAAGCGGTGGAATGTACATATAAAAGGGGGTAAACAGAATGTCCATTGAGGATAAAGTAAAAAAAATAATTGCGGAAAAGCTGAGTGTTGATCTTGAAGAAGTTGTGCCGGAGGCGTCCTTTGTGGATGACCTTGGCGCGGATTCACTCGATCTTGTGGAATTGATCATGTCCATGGAAGAGGAGTTTGATATCGAGATCCCTGATGAAGAAGCAGAGAAATTGGTGACAGTCAAAGACGCTTTTGATTTCATTAATGCACATTAATGTCTCGTAATTCCGGCGTATCCGGCAAAGTAATTAAGCGGTATCCGTTCACGGAGTTATTGAGTTCGTGGAAATTCGAGATTCCAGACTTTATGATCATGAAGAAAGGCAAACCCGTTGAAAAAGATATTTCCATCAATAATGGAATGATTAAATAAACAGGTTATCATTAAAAGACTTGTGATTTGGATCCCGCGTATAGCGGCATAGAATTTTCGAGACGTTACGATTATGGGTGATATAAAAACCGTTCCGGACCGGCGGGTCGTTATTACAGGTTTGGGGCTTGTAACGCCTTTGGGTATCGGCGTTGAAGAGACATGGACTGCACTGTGTGAAGGCAAATCGGGGATCTCCGAAATAACTCGGTTCGATGCATCCGGATTTGATACTCGGATTGCCGGAGAAGTCAAGGATTTTCACCCTGAGGATTTCCTTCCCAAAAAAGAAGCAAAACGCATCCAATTGTTTATCGCCTATGCGGTTGCAGCATCCCGAATGGCTATGGAAGATTCAGGGCTAATTATAGACACTGCCAACCAAAACAGGGTTGGTGTTTTCACAGGATGCGGTTTGGGCGGACTTGATATACTCGAGCAAACCGCCGCGATCCTGAGAAAAAAAGGACCCAAACGGGTAACGCCGTTTTTTATTCCCATGATGATCGGGAATATGGCTCCGGGTATGATTTCCATCTATTTAGGGGCCAAAGGACCCAATTCTTCAATTGCAACCGCGTGTGCTTCGGGCACGCATGCGGTCGGAGACGCATTCAAAATCATCAAGAGAGGCGGCGCCGATGCCATGATAACCGGTGGCGTGGAGGCTGTTATTACACCCACCTGTATTGCCGGTTTCAATGCCATGAAAGCCCTTTCCGTCCGGAACCATGACCCTGAAAAAGCATCCCGTCCCTTTGACCGTGACCGTGATGGTTTTATCGTTGGTGAAGGATGCGGAATTCTTATATTGGAAACCCTCGAGGGGGCCTTAAAAAGAGGTGCCAGAATTTATGCTGAAATCTGTGGATATGGGATGAGCGGAGACGGATTTCATATGGCCGCACCCGCTCCGGACGGTGAAGGCGCGGCCCGGTGTATGGCTGCAGCAATTGATGATGCAGGAATTTCATATCATGCCGTAGATTATATTAACGCCCACGGAACGTCAACCCAGCTAAATGATTTTTACGAAACCCAAGCCATCAAGTCTGTATTCAAGGAAAAAGCACACTCGCTGGCAATCAGTTCGACCAAATCCATGACCGGCCATCTTTTGGGTGGCGCCGGTGGAATTGAAACCGTATTCACAGCACTTACCGTTTATGAAAATATTATTCCACCGACAATAAATCTTGAAAATCCAGACGAAAATTGCGATCTTGATTATGTTCCGAACACCGCCCGGAAGACAGATGTCAAACTCGCCATGACCAACTCTTTCGGCTTCGGAGGGACAAACGCAGCATTGATACTCGGTAAATACAACGAATAAATTAAGCAAAACGGGGCGTTTTTCAAAAGTCTCAAGACTCAACTGTTACTATAAATTCTGTTTTAGACAAGACAAAATAGAGCGAAAGATTTAAATATAATACCTATGGATTTTGCAGCAAGGCTTACTGGAACCGGGTCAGCCTTTCCTAAAAATCGTTTGAGTAATGCCGGTATCGTTAAAAGGCTTGCTAAAATAGGAGTTGAAACCAGCGATATTTGGATTCGTGAGAGAACCGGCATTCGAGAGCGAAGGATTTCAGATGTTGAAAACCCTTCTGAACTGAATTCCTCACTCGGCTTTTCGGCAGCACAAAAAGCCTTGGAGATGGCGGGAAAGTCCCCTGAAGATATAGATCAAATTATTTACGCCACCTGTTCACCGGACACGCTGCTTCCATCCACCGCCTGTTGGCTTCAGCATAAGCTTGGCGCCAGCAAAGCCTGGGCCATGGATATTAATGCGGCCTGTTCAGGATTTATTTATGGTTTGTCAACTGCTGATAAATTCATTCAAACAGGACAAGTAAAAATATCGTTGGTTGTGGCCGGGGAAGTCCTTAACCCACTGATTAATTGGGAAGACCGAACGACCTGTATTTTGTTTGGAGACGGAGCGGGAGCTGCTGTTGTTGAACAGGTTCCTTCAAACTCCAGCCGACGGATTATGTCCAGCCATCTACTTTCTAATGGGAATCTCTGGGACTTCCTTTGGGTACCTGCGGGAGGGTCAAATATGGAGGTTAATCCTGACAGATACTCCCGAAAACTTCACAAAATAAAAATGAAAGGCAAGGAAATTTTTAAAGTCGCTGTGAAAACTCTGGCGGACTTTGCCCTTCACACGTTGAATGACAATCGTATGACAATCGATGATCTGGATTGGTTTGTTCCTCATCAGGCCAATCTCCGAATCATAGAAGCTGTGGTCAAGCGAATCAAATTGCCCATGGAAAAAGTTCTTATTAACGTGGATCGTTACGGTAACACTTCTGCTGCGACCATTCCCACGGCTTTGGATGAAGGGACCAGAGACGGAAGGATTAAACACGGGCAAACCGTTCTGCTCGACGCCTTTGGAGCGGGGCTTACTTATGGTTGCCTTCTTTTGCGCTGGTAATCAAGTCCAAGATATGATTAAGACAACATTGATAAATTTATAATCATTTAATACTATTTATATGACTGATTATCTTCACAAATTTCATATACCTGTTATGGGCACCGGGCATTCGGTTGACACCCCTATCCGTGTGGCACCTTTGGGAATTTCTTCGGTTATTTCACTCGTAGATGATCTCTTACTGGAAAAAATTCGCAAATATTACACGTCAAAGTTCAACCTTCCATATGTCAAAATACCCAGAGATGCGGAGGACGGTCGCGCCAAAAGGATTACCGCTTACCTGGATACCGTTTATAAGATTGTCTTGGAGAAAATGGAAGAAATAAGACAGCAGCCTTTTTTTAAAGATAACAATAAACGTAAATATTTTGAGCTGTTGCCTGAAGAATCGTTTTTGAAAAAAAAATATAAAATGTTTCTTAACATGAAGGCCGGAAATGAAAGAGATGCGCTTGAAAAAGACCTAACATCGCACATGAAACCCGGTTCTATAGATGTTAATATCATGGTTACCTTAGATCGACTTCATTTTGACAAAAACGGCGATCTTCTTGGCGATGAATTTTCCGATGCCAAAGCAGGACTAAGGGGGTATGCGAATAGTTGCCTTGAGTCCGGCATTGTATATTCAGCGGGTTTTAACCGGCGCTTGTTCAGTTATATGACCAACTTCAAGGATTTTTACAGAGATAAAA
>JASFHC010000171.1:0-5713 GCA_050123435.1 Desulfobacterales bacterium | reverse complement strand
CATCAATCATCTTGACATACATATCCGTTTTAGCATACCGATATATCATAGACAGCGAGTTTTAAGGTCTTTTTAGGAGAAATCTATATGAATGATTCCGATGACAGAAAATTAAAAACCGAAATTGATGAAATCATGAAAAACATCAACAATATAATTAAAAAAATCGAAAACCTTGATCCTGTAAACAGCAAGAAGTCAACACAAAACCGGAATTGATATTCGTTAATATAACAATAAGCTAATAAATATAAAAACCACGAACATTACTTAAGGAGGCGACATGGCATTAACTAAAAATGATATTGTCACGAAAGTACACGAACTGGGATTTACAAAGAAAAAATCTGTTGAGATAATTGAAGCTCTATTGGAAATTATTAAAAGTACGCTGGAAAAAAATGAAGATGTCCTTCTTTCAGGATTCGGAAAATTTTGTGTAAAGCAAAAGAAAGAACGAAGAGGGAGAAACCCTGCTACGGGTGATGACTTGATATTAAAGGAACGAAAAGTTGTAACATTTAAATGTTCCGGGAAGTTAAGGGATAAAATTAACGGTCAAGGATGATTTGATTCTTTACCATACAATAGTTGCCCATAACTGCCTGTTCAGCGCTCATTAAAGCAATATGGATAATATGATGGCAATGTTTAAGTGCCTCAATATCCAATGATCAAAGCCCAACTGGAACTTTTCGAAAATATGCATAAGTTTATTAAGCAGGAAGAAAAAAATATTCTCAAAGGCATCGCAAAACCGCCCAGGGGAGCCCTCGGAAGAATACTTGCAGAATTTGATCCTGAAATAGTCATCGGCCACCCTACGTTTCATTGTGAGGATAATATTGGCAGCCTGGTATACCGGGATTTGGAAGGCGCTCGGAAGGTTTTTAGCGACAATCGAGTAGCTATTATAATAGCGGACGGCACATATAACGACAAGAGCAACGATACTTCCAATATCGAGGCTGCAATAGCCGGTGCAAAAAAAGCTCTGGAAGGGTTTACTGATCAAGAAAGAAAAAATGTTCTGGTTTATGCCGGTCCCCATGAAGGATACGATAGCGCTCATTTTTCTCCGGGCAAAGGCAATGCCTTTAAAATGATTTTTGAAGAAATAGAAACCACCCAAGCAAAGGCCATCCTTCTACTTGACGGTGATTTGCGTAATGATATGACTCCGTGGCAACGTGTTTACAAAAAAGTGATAATGCATCATGAACAACATAACCCCGGCGAGGATTTTTTTGTAACAGCCCGATACGCACGCCACATTGTGGATGCTTCCCTTACACGCAACGTGGTTGGGCCGCTGACAACGCTTATGGGAAGTTACGTGCCCGGAGGCATTTCCGGCGACATTATGTTAAGCGCTGGTGCTGTAGCTAAAGAGCGCATTGCAAACTGGAATGATGCCCGTCGAAATTACGGCACGGATATTGCCACCACGTTTGATAATATCGCCGATCCTAATACCCGAATATATGAAGTTTATTTGGGCGCCAAACTACATGACGTTACTGATGATGCCAAACTCAGCATCATGCCCGGGCAGGTGATCGGCGCTGCTCTGGAAAGAATACTTTATTATGAGGATTTAGATACAAGAATTACCCATCGGATCGAAAATGATGTTCCATTAGAGAAAATCGTTGTCTGGGATTCCGATCAGACAAACATCGATTTTATTAACCCGGGAACCACAAATGTGTTTAAAATTGACGCAAAAAGAAACGCCCTGGCTGATAAGCTTGATAATTTCAAGGATGATATAAAAAAGGTCCTTCGGCCTTCTTCCTATGAAGAAATTATCTGCAACCACAAAATCCTAACGGACTCCATAAATGCAAAGACGGATGAAATTGTTTTGATGTCCATCTCTCAAGAGCGCTGGATAGAGCTTTTATACGAAGTGATGGGTTATGTGATGGTAACCAAGGATATCGAAAGTAGCAAAAAAGCGTTGAATTATCTATATACCGCAGCTTTTGTTGAATTTTGTTCAGAGAAGCTTAAAGAGCTGGGATATACTACCCTTTCTGCGGTACGCGACATACAGGAAAATCTTGGCATCGGCGACAGCAAAGCCAAAGCTTTTTATTCAGAAAAAGTAGATAAGGTTGTAAAAAGCCTTGCCTTGAATTTCTACCGAGGCCGATCCCGTATCATAGATAGAATGAAAGAATTAAAGTAAAATATTGTACGCCTTGATTTTGCTTAATAAGGAAGGATGACTGATTTCAAGCATCCTGGCAGCTTTGGTTCGGTTGCCGGCCGTTGCCTTAAGCGATCGGATAATGAGTTTTTCTTCCAGAACCTTCTGGGCAGCCTTCAGGGAATACCCTTCGAACAAATCATCCATCTTATCCGTATCAGATTCCGCCCCAAGTTCAGGGGGAAAGTTTTGAGGCAAAAGGATTGTATCTTCTGCAAGCACTACAGCCCGTTCGATCATATTCTCCAGTTCCCTGACATTTCCCGGCCAACTGTGCTTAAGCAGAAGGGACATAGCAGCAGGTGTTATCCCCTTTATTCCCTTTTTCAGACTTATATTGAAACGGTCAATAAAATGGTGACATAATAAGGGGATGTCCTCCGGCCGGCTGCTGAGTGGCGGCAGTTTGATCGGTAATACGTTCAGTCTGTAAAACAGGCCTTCACGAAACGTACCTTCTCTTATTGCTTCCTCCAGATTTTTCTCAGTCGCTGCAATCACGCGAACATCTATTTTTTTTGCTTTTGAATCACCCACCGCTCTGATTTCATTCTCCTGCAACACCCGCAGGAGTTTGACTTGTAGAGATAGCGGCAATTCAGCGATCTCGTCAAGAAAAATGGTTCCGCCGTCCGCTTCTTCAAAAAGACCTTTTTTATCTCTGTCCGCACCAGTAAACGCGCCTTTTTTATACCCAAAAAGCTCGCTCTCAAGTAAATTTTCAGGTATGCCCCCACAGTTAACCGGGACCAGAGATTTTTTTGCTCTTTGCCCCGAAAAATGGATACCCCTTGCGATCAGCTCCTTACCAGTTCCGCTCTCACCACAAATTAACACTGTAGTATTGTATTGGGCCGCTTTCTCGGCCAGCTTGAATACATCCAGCATGGCATTGCTTTTGGCGACCATGTTGCCAAAACAATAATCTTCTTGAATTTTCCGAATTCGTTCTTTTAACCAAAGGTTCTCTCTTTTTAGACTTTCCCGTTCTTCAGCCTTTTTAAGAGTTAGCAGAACTTCATCAGGCTTAAACGGTTTCGATATAAAATCATATGCTCCCTTCTTCATGGCTTCAACCGCTGTATCGATGCTTCCATACGCTGACATCATGATTACCGTCGTAGCCCATAGCTTATCTCTTGCGGTTTCAAAGAATTCCATTCCATTCATATTGGGCATCTTAAGATCACAGAGGATGAAATCGTATAATGTTTGGTCAACCATCTCAAGAGCGTCCGAACCATCAGCGGCCGTATCTACACGGTAACCGGATTTATTAAGTAAAGATGACAGCATGTGACGCATGTTTTCTTCATCATCTATGATTAGCAAACGTTTTGCTGGGAGTTTGCTCTCATTGGTAATTTTATCAGCCATCATTCACATCCAAATTTTCTTTGCCCGTTTCCCCTTTGGCTGCTCTAACCGTCAAGGGAAGGTAAATGTTTATGGTCGAACCCTTGCCTTGTTCACTGCTTGCCTGAATTTTTCCGCCGATTCCATGGATAATCATAAAACAAACCGAAAGACCCAGGCCTGTCCCCTTACCGGGCTCCTTGGTGGTATAAAAAGGATCAAAAATATTCCCAAGGTTTTCCTTTGCAATCCCGGAACCATTATCAATATAGCTTATTTTCAACATATTGAGATGGTCTTTCGATTCAGCGGGGACATTCTGTACCACCTCGCTGGTTATCGATAGTTTACCTTCGAAATGACCCCCGACAGATGAAATAGCATCGGCAGCATTAATAAGTAAATTCAAAAAGACCTGTCTCAATTGATTCGAATCAGCCATTACTCTATCGTTTTCCGCAATCAAGCCGAGATGTAATTCAATATCGGACATCAACGGCTGAAACTTAAAAGCATCAACAGTTTCTTCGATGATTGAATGCACTGAAACCGCTTTCAGAGCTTCACTTGAAGGCCTTGAAAAATCAAGGAGTTGTTTGATAGTAGTATTTACTCTATTTATCTCATTTTCTGTACGAAGAATAAATTCTTTCTTATCTTCCTCTGAAATATCGTTCTGTTTAAGCAATTCAAGATACCCCACAACGATACCTATGGGGTTCCCGATTTCATGGGCAATTCCTGAAGATAACCTGCCGACAGATGCCAATTTTTCCGCTTGGATAATCTCTTTTTGAGCCTGTTGTAAATCAATATTTGCCTTCTCAAGGGACATAACCGTGGTCCGAAGTTTTTCTTTGTCATCGGCAATTTTTTTCAACATGCTGTTCAACGCCTTTGACAATTTATTGAATTCATTTCCCTTCTTCTCATAAAGGAAAAACATCTCATCATCTTCTGAATATGCTTCAGCCCTCTTTACCAGACTTTGCAAAGGTTTCACGACAATCCTCGACAACCGGTAATAACCGAAAAAAGAGAAAACAATTACATTTATAAAAATATATATTAATAGGATATGTTGCATTCTTCTCAACGTTTCATAGATCCCTTTAAGGGGTAAAACAAGACTTACTCCTGCAATGATACTTCCATTCCTTAGCAAAGGCGCTGATATGATCACATTCCGGCTTTGCTTCCCAAAAATCCCCCAGGTTGAACCCAAAAATCGGGTGGCTTTATTTCCCGACTGAATTGTTTGTCTTGTAAGTATCTCAATCTCATCTTGCAAGGTACAATTCTCTCCATAGAAATATACTCGATTTTTTTTTGCATCCATAACGATTGCGCAAGAAAATCCTGTATTTTTTAACCTTCCACCAAAATTATCCTTAAAATCTGAATTCGCCGTGATATTCTCCGTTTCCGCGAAAAACATTATATCGGCTTCCATTCCTGATATAAATGTATAACCTCTTGAAATTTCAAATCCAAGGAGGTCCCTTCGTGCGGTTATAATCATTACAAAATTTAATAAAATCATCGCCAACACTAAAAGGGCCGTTAGATGAATAGCTATATTTGTCTTTAAACCGTGGGCGAACACATTAAACCTGTTATGTTTTGGAATTTCTAAAACTCATTAAAATAAAGTTTTAAATGATCCCAGCTTATGGTATTCAGATTATAGAACACAGGAGTTTTTTCAAAATTTTACGTGAAAGTTCCATATAAGTCAAATCGCGTTTATATAAAGAACAGGGTTAACGCAATCTCATCCCTACTGATTTTTGTCAAAAAATCGGACAATTTTTGTCAAAATTATATCATTAGCCCGCAACACACTCCTATAAAGCATTAGAAACAATTTAAACAAATAAGTTCTTTTATAAAATCAATTTTAACAACCTACTGTTTTTTTTCTTTATTGGATAAAAGGCCTCAAATATACACGAGTTTTTAAGCTCGCCTACTACAACTCAAAGGCATATTATTTGCATACTTTTAACAAGATCAGACAAGATTAAATAGGCTCTATCCGGATGAAAAAGGCTCTGGATTTCACAGGTCACGCAAGATGCTCGGAACATAATGTTAATTCTGTTTATCTTGTCTGTAATTAATAACTTATTTCCATCAAAA
>JASFHC010000170.1:0-5736 GCA_050123435.1 Desulfobacterales bacterium | reverse complement strand
GGGACCATACCGGTGGGCTTTCCTATTTTCTAAACTTAAACCCGGTGACGGTTTATATCCCCGAATCCTTCGCATTATCGGATGATAAAGTAAATGTTGTAAAAGTTAACAAAAAACGCAAACTACATGATAACATATATTCCACAGGTGAGTTAAAACGTATCGAGCATTCCCTGGTAATAAAGGAAAATACGAGTGTAACTGTGATTGCCGGATGTTCTCATCCGGGTGTCCGGGAAATTTTGAATGCAGCATCGGAAATGGGTAAAGTTACAACCCTCATTGGCGGTCTTCATGGATTCAATGAGTTTCATCTGATTGATAATCTGGAAAACATCTGCCCGACTCATTGCACCCGGTTTATTCAGAAAATCAAAGATCTTTACCCCGGTAAAACCATTGAAGGCGGTGCAGGTAGAGTGATTATAACCTAACAATATTGAGTTATTTGAGGAATAGAAAAGTTTTTTCGATTCAATAGCTCCATGAATAATCAGCGACTCCATCATACAAACTCATAAATAGTGCCCGAACGAAAACTACGATTTTTTGTTAAGATCAAGGAAGACGAAAATTTTACCCACAGGAATACTGTTAGTATCTCGAGGATTAAAATTTGAGTCTGACGCAGATATTGGCGAAAAAGACAGTTTTCGTTCAGGCACTAAATAAGGGTTCGTAAAGAAAGAACAGAAAATATAGCTCTAAATAAATAGGGTATATGACGATCCGCTTAACGCATTTTAATTACGAACACAAAATGCCGCTGTTCTTTCTTAACGATCCCTAATGTATTCAAACAATGTATGATTTCGCTGCTGATCATTCATTACGCTATTTGCAAAACGTGATAAGAAAAACACCTCGACCGCTGAGTTCTTTTTAGTGAGTTTTTAGATTCAGAGGAGAGTTTGATCATGTTCAAAATCCATCCCATTGTTATGGGAACCAAAATTTTTGACAAAAGCATGATGACGTATCAGTACGGCAATGGCCAGGAATATACTATCCCTATTTACTGCTGGTATTTGGAAGGCGGGGACCGGAAAATCCTTGTGGATACCGGTGAGATGAGTCCGATCCAATCCCCGGACAGGGAAACGTCCATCGGTGGAAAGATTTATACGTTTGAGCAGGGGTTGTCCCGATGGGATTTAAAACCGGCGGACATAAACATCGTCATTCACACCCATCTGCATAACGACCATTGTGAAAACGATTACAAATGTGAAAATGCTGAAATTTATGTTCATGAAAAAGAAATAGAAAGAATACATAACCCTCACCCGCTCGATTATCGCTATCTCGAGGATTACATAGAGGATGTAGAGAAAAACGGGCAGATACGAATGATTAATGGTGACAAGGAAATTCATCCGGGGATTCGGGTGGTTCATACACCTGTTCATACTGAAGGTGGGCTAACCGTATTCATTGATACGCCTGCCGGTCAGGCCGCCATAACCGGATTTTGTGTAATTAAAGAAAATTTTTATCCGCCGATTCAAATAAAAGCTATGGAAATGGAGGTGATTCCTCCTGGGACACTTGTAAATGCCTATGAGGCTTATGACATTATGCTGAAAGTTAAACATATGGCGGATATACTGCTGCCGCTTCACGAACCGGAATTTGCATCTGTGGATACGATTCCTTAAACGCTCAACTTAGGTTATGTTTTGAAGTGCATTAAGTATGGGGTTTATTTCAACCCGGTGTTCCGGCGGTATCATCAAAACGGAAATCTTTAGATTAGGGATCAAACCGGCATCCGGATTGTCCAGAGTGTTCCTTTTGTAACTTAAGCGATTGTTTTTTGATGCCATGAATTTTAGAACATCGATCAGATTTCCCGAGAACCCCTGGGAATCCACATGCTCGATAAACTGCAAAAACAGATTGTTAACGCTTAAAACAAATGGATCAACTTCGGCATATCCTTGTTTCCGGCAATCTTTTTTTGAAACAAAACAGCGGCATGCGAAGGGCCTTACCGGATAAATCGGACACAGGTTGTCTTTTAAAAGCGGACAGCGTTCAATTGAATCATCGTGTTTTTCTTCCGGAGGATCTTCCCCTTTCATGCAAAGGTCCGCAAGTCTGTTTGTGGTTGTCAGGGGTTGAAAGCGTTTTTTGGGCAGGACGCCCTCAATATTTTCAAACAAACCCGATTTCCCATATGAAATCATATGGTTTGCCATAAGATACCCTTCAAGGGTTGTCAGGGTGACATTACGGGTGCAGCACTCAGCGCATTTTTTTTTGCAGGCGATGTGCAGGGTGTGGACAAACTCATCATACACTCTGTAAATCTGATCTAAAACCGTTATCTTTGAATTCAAATCCATTTAATTTTCCCTTCCAAACTCTTTTCTAAACACCTTGACTTTGGTAAAGGCAATAGATAATTTTTTATTAATTCAATTTTAACGGGAGGATGCCATGAAAAGCAACGTCTATTTTATCGACTTAAGGGCCACAGTTAAGGAAAACCTTGTTGCAAAATTAGCAAGGCTTTTGGATACCACCGGTCTTTCCGAAACAATCAAACAAAGGGATCTTGTTGCGGTCAAGCTCCATTTCGGAGAGCAGGGGAATACCGCGTTTATCCGGCCTGTATTTATTCGGAAAATTGTGGAATCAATTAAAAATACCGGGGCGGTTCCGTTTCTGACTGATGCCAATACGCTTTATGCCGGGACACGAAGCGACTCTCCCCATCATCTCTTAACCGCCATCCAAAATGGTTTTGCCTATGCCGTCGTGGATGCCCCTATTATCATTGCCGACGGTTTAAGAGGTAAAAGCGAAACCGCGGTGACCATCAATCAGAAAAATTTTAAAAAAGTGTATATCGGGTCGGATATAACGGAAGCCGATGCGCTGATATCCGTAGCCCATTTCAAAGGACATGAACTCTCGGGATTTGGCGGAGCTATAAAAAATGTGGGAATGGGATGCGCTTCCCGCCGGGGAAAGCTGGCCCAGCACTCAACCGTGGCGCCCAAAGTGATAAAGAAAAAATGTGTAGGATGCGGAGACTGTATGGAACATTGTTCCCAAAACGCTCTGTCATTAAAAAAAGAAAAGGCGGTGCTGAACGCAAAAAAGTGTATCGGCTGCGGAGAATGCATCATCATCTGTCCCAATGAGGCCATACAGATCCAGTGGAATCAAGCCATACCTGTTTTTCTGGAAAATATGGTGGAATACACGTTAGGTGTTTTAAAGAATAAAGCGGGTAAAACATTATTCGTAAATTTCATCACCGATATATCCCCGGCTTGTGATTGTTACGGTCATAACGATGCCCCTATCGTAAGGAACATCGGCATTGTTGCCTCTACCGACCCGGTTGCCATTGACCAGGCCTCCGTAGATCTTGTAAACCGGGAACAGGCACTTCCTGAATCATGCCTGACAACGAACATCGAAAAAGGTGAGGATAAATTCAGGGGTATTTATCCTAATGTGGACTGGACCATTCAGCTTGATTATGCCCAAAGCCTTGGACTTGGAAGCCGAAGTTATACGCTAAATAAAATATAAATCATTTAAATTCATTAAAAATAAAAGATGTTTGATCCTCTTTTAAAATTTGAAATGCTCATCTTAAGAACAAGCTCGTTCCGTAATTTTTAAAATACATTCTTTCTCAACAGCTTCAAAATATTTGGGATATCGTTATTTCAATATGGGCAGACCCATTTTTTGGGATTTGCTCTTTTCTTTTTAAGAGCACCAGAAAAAAAATCAACTCCATTTCCCTTATCAACCTGAGCTCATAAAATTCAAACGGTTGCTCACCGGATTTTAATAACTACCGACCCATTCTTTAAAGCTTCTGCTAGGCGATGATGGCTAAAGATACGTTAAATATTGTTTCGTCCATCACTTTTTTGTTGACAAAATCATTTTTTTGGGATATTAATCCCAAAAAAAGCTTTTTAATCCAACTTTCTTTAGATGAATGTGTAAGTGGCTTGTGAACGAACAACATTTAAAACCGATATCCGCAGCAGTCATCAGGTTACTCCGGCCCTTGGTTCGGATACTCCTCAGAAATGGTGTGTCCTACCAAACGTTTTCAGATCTTGTCAAATGGGTTTATGTGGATGTTGCCCACAAAGAGTTTGGTCTCAGGGGGCGAAAACAATCTATCTCCCGGGTTTCAGTGATTACCGGGATATCGCGCAAGGAGGTTACGCGGGTTCAGAAAATTTCCGGGCCGGAAGATCGCGCAAGTGGCGAGAGGTACAACCGAGCCGCCCGAGTAATCACTGCTTGGCGGCGGGAGCGCGACTTCCTTGATGCCGAGGGTAAGCCCGCTCCACTGCCTATGTTAGGACCAGGTGCGACATTTAGCGAACTGGTAAAGCGTTATAGTGGCGATATGCCGGTGCGTGCAATCCTTGATGAACTGATACGAATTGGCGCTGTGGAGCGGTTAGAAAACGGTAGAGTTGATTTACTCGCTCAAGCCTACATCCCTGAGAGCAGCGACATAGACAAACTCCACATCTTGGGAACAGATGTGGGGCACCTCATATCGACGATAGGCCATAATTTGAAATCTGATCCCGTGGGTCCACTATTCCAGCGTAAGGTCGCGTACGATAATCTGCCGGACCAGGTATTGCCGGAATTTCGTAAGCTATCCGCCAAAAAAGGGCAGGCCCTGTTGGAAAAGTTGGATCGTTGGTTAGCTCAACGCGATCGAGATGTCAATCCCACAGTTGAAGGCACGGGCCGTAACCGGGCGGGAGTTGGTGTTTATTATTTTGAAGAACCACATTCGAACGAGGAAAATTGAAATGAAAACTTACCATCCAAAAAGCTTGGTTTTGGCTCTTTTGTCTGCGTTGCTGTTGATTTCCTGCGGAGGGAGCGGAAGTGCGATGTTCGCGGGAGGCGGTATCGGCGGCACCGGGATCATTAGCGTTGGAACGATCACGGCCTTTGGCAGCGTTGCAGTCGACGGTGTCGAATTTGATACCGGCAACGCGGTTATCATCGTGGAAGGAGAGGAAATAGGTGTCGGCGACGACATTGCTTTGGCCAACTTGGAGATCGGTATGGTGGTAACCGTAGAGGGAAAGCAAAACGAGGACGATAAGAGCGCTGTGGCAGATCGAATTATTTACAACGACAATGTCGAAGGACCCGTTGAGAGCATTACCGTCGTGAATGCTACAAGAAAAGACCTTGTGGTTCTGGGCCAGACGGTGATTTTAAATACGGTTACGGAGTTTAAAGGAACGAGTTTCGACGACATCGCTATAAATGATGTGGTTGAAATAAGTGGGCTGTTTGATGACTCGGGAGCCATCTGGGCAACGTTCCTCGAAAAGACCGATGGTGTTGTATTTGAGGTTACCGGTTTTGTGGAGAATTTGGATGCGGTCCAGGAAACTTTCAAGATCAATGATCTTACAGTGGACTATTCGATGGCGGATACAAACGGTCTGCCGGGGGGTGTAACGGCTGAGGGCCTGTTGGTTGAAGTGGAGGGCTCGCTCATTGGTCCAGTGATGTTCGCAGATGTAATCGAACTTGGAGATGAATTGGGCGCCGAGGATGTGGATAAGCTTGAAGTGACGGGTTTCGTCACCGACGTTGTTTCGGCCTTCGAGTTTACCGTTGGGACTCAGTTGGTGCGAACAGATGCGGACACCATATTTGTGGACGGGACAGCGGGCAATATTGCCCTGGGCGTTAAGCTCGAGGCGGAGGGTA
>JASFHC010000169.1:0-5745 GCA_050123435.1 Desulfobacterales bacterium | reverse complement strand
TCGAAATATTAAATATATTCCTGCGCTTGAACCCCTCGCTCCGCCTTGACTTTGAACCTGATTGAAGGTTTTGAAATCACTTCTATAGTTTTCTGGATCGAAAAATCATGATAATGAGCCAGATTCCGAGGAGACTGGCCACAACATAGCCTGTCACTCCCAGAACAGCCGTTAAAGAAAGCTTTTGGACACCAAAAAGATTGACCGTTAATACAAACGGATTTTGAGAGGCGTTCAAGACCATGGCGCCTGCAACCAGAGAGGCGGAAATAACCAATCCGATGATCAGCCGATTAATGCTTTTTACAAATAGGCTGCTCATATCTTGAAAGCCATTGTGCTGGAGTTCGATTCGTTGTTTGCCTTTGGCGGTTTGGTTGAGAATATCATGGACCAGCTTTGGGATCATTTTCATGCGGCTGCCTATGAAAATTGTATCTTTTCGCATGGTTTTCAAGACGTTTTTTCTCAGATAACTGCGTTCAATGAGCTTTTTGGCATATGGCTTGGTTACTTCGAGAATGCTGGCGTCGCTTTCCAGTATTTTGCCAAGTGCTTCTGTTTGAATAACTGTTTTAAAAAGAAGTAAAAGATTCCTCGGCAACCGAATCTTGTATTTGTATATGAGCTGAATGATCTGGTCATAAACATCCCTCACCGAAATGGTCTGCAGGGAACGTCCGTAAAAAGATTCACTCATATCCTTGAGATCCCTTCGGAAGTTCTTGAGATCCATGGTTTCTTCGTCGATCAGCCCCGCACCCAACAGCGCATCCATGACCATATCATAATCGTGTTCGGCATAACCCAGAAAAAGGAATGCGATCTGGTGCATGGTTTCATCATCCAAATACCCGGTAATGCCAAAGTCAACCAGACTGACACGACCGTCGAACATCACAATGGTATTGCCGGAATGGGGATCCGCATGGAAAAGACCGAACTCCATCAATTGGCGGGAAAAGGAGCGCAGGCCAATCATGGCGATGTCCTTGGGATCGATATCATGGGCACGGATGACATCCACCTGGTCCATTTTAATGCCCGGTATATGTTCCATTGTTAAAACGGATTTTGTGGTGTAATCCCAATAAACTTCAGGAATGTAGATTTCATCGTCCGCCTTGAAATTATTGGCAAATTTATCAATATTCCCGGCTTCGATGAACATATCGAGCTCTTTGAAAATAACCCGTTCGAATTCTTTTACCAGATTAACGGCACCGATGACACGCGCGATCTCCGAAATTTTTTCGGCCCGTTTCGCCATGGCGTACATCAGGCGGATATCTTTTCGGATTTCCTTGTCAATATCCGGCCGGATAACCTTGACCGCAACCGCTTCTCCGCTGAAAAGTTTGGCCAAATGGACCTGTGCTACGGACGCGGCAGCCATGGCTTTTGGGGTAAACTCTTCAAAAATTTCTTCTAAAGGACGTCTCAGTTCCTGCTCAATAACTCTCTTGATATCACTGAAGGGGACCGGCGGCACCTGATCCTGAAGTTTTGTAAACTCTTCAATGTATTTCGGCGGAAAAATATCGGCTCGCAGGCTCATCAATTGGCCAAGTTTAATGAAACTGGGGCCAAGCTCTTCCAAAAGGCGCCGAATACGTTGCGGAGAAGGAAAACCGTTTTTGACCGTCCATTCCTCTTGTTTTTGATCAACCGGTTCCTTTTCCGCATTTTTAAAAAGCCGTTCAGAAATATCTCCAAAGCCGTGTTTTACAAGGATTCGGATTATTTTTCCAAGCCGCCATAATTCTTTCACACAGATATCCTCTTTAACTATGGAATTTTTGAATAGAAGTCTTGGGGTTAGGTTTTTTCCTGCGAAACTCTATTTGCCTTAGGCCACTTTTTAACGATTTCTTTCAGTTTTTCGGTGTCTGCGATGTAAGTTTCAACATAACCGCAATCCGTGCACACATAATTATCAAGTGCAGCGATGGAAACAATACTTATGGGGATGCTGTTACTCCCGAAAGGACCGCTTTTCGGATACACCTCAACACCTGAATAAACTTCTTCCGATCCGCATCTGGGACATTTTCCTTGTTTCAAGATGAGCACCTCCTTGCACGGGAAAACCGGAAAATCCTGCGAAATAACTATAACACATAATCTTTTACCCTTATAATCGAGTAAAAACTCGATTAGGTGTTATATTTTTTATAATAACTAACAACGGAGAAGAAATAACTTCCTATTGAGCGTTTTGGCTCAATTGGGATTTTAAATACGTATTCACAATATTACTGCATTAACCAGTCAGGTTTGTCAAGCAAGTAAAGGAGATACCCCTTCCCCTTTTTAAAAGTGGCTACAAAAAATTGAACCGGCTTTACCCAGAATTAAGTCTTCCGTATTCCCAGGAACATGATATGAATTGGTTGAAAATTTATCTTGACACAAATGTGTCTCATCAAACATAGGATTATATTTGCTTCACAACCAAAACCTACCTTTTCTCCATCGAAATTACGGTGGCATACTTATTGCTATAATATTAATATGATATTTGAGGTGCACTGCTCATTCTAATTTTTAATGATTCTTAATAAGCGCAATATCCATGTAAAGGAAATATACCATGATGAGATTAGAAGATATAAAACAAAACTTAGATCTATTAAATGCCATAGACTGGGAAATGACTCCGGAAGAGGCCGTTCGTCTGTATCTTGAATGGGGAAACAATTGGGCCCGAGGCAATTATGTCATCAGATCAAAAGACGACGTAACTCACTATTTTGTGGTAAATACGTGGGGCAAAACGCCGATAATTTATCTTGTCCGGCGCAATTCCGAAGAAGCGGTGGAGCTTGCCAAAGTTGACATGCCGGATCATATAAAAGATCGTTTTTTTGAAGTCAATGGTCATTTCAAAGGGGTCTATCCGGTGGAAGGCGAAGTAAAAAAATGGCTTAAACAAAAGTTAAACTTAAGAACCAATTAGTTCGCTTCGCTCGCAACTGGAATGTTGGAACACTGGATTCTGGGGAAATTGTAGAATTTCCAAAACATTAATTAGTAGGATAAAATATGGAAAATAAAATTCTAAAAGCCATGAAAAAAGCAGGTAAACCGGTTCGGCCGGGTGAAGTGGCAAAAATGATTGGAGAGGAAAGCAAAGTGGTTTCGAAGATGATAAGCAGCCTGAAAAAAAAGGGAAAGGTGATTTCTCCAAAAAGGTGCTACTATTCACCCAGCAACGAATAGAAAAATGCTGGTATAGTCTTATTCGAATATCAAACGGGTATTATCATACAATGATGTCGCAATGATCGTATCACGATGATTAATTTTGTATCAAAATTAATTTTGATACAAAATTGTATCATAAGACACAACCAAGTACTTTTCTTATAAACATAACTATAATAAAACTCGCGGATTTCAAAACATAGCTTTAATATTGATGAACAAACAAGGCACAACATTCGCAATTGTTGTTAGATCGATATGAAATAAGGATTGCATATTTGTTGCAGTTTTTTTAGAATTTGATAAGAGTATATCTTGATGTTTTGATTCTATTCAAAAACCTTGTCTACCCAAATTAAACCAATAAGTGGGGAAACGAATATATTAAAGGAGGATATTATGGGTTTTGAGTCTTTTGAGGAGATTATCGGTTTTGCCATAGAAAAAGAAAAGGAAGCCGCCGCTTTTTATACAGATGCAGCGAAACAGACCTCTTTTGTAGGCGTTAGAGAATCATTGGAAGAAATGGCCCAAGAAGAGAGAAAGCATCAGTCCATGCTTGAAAATTTGGAAAGTAATAAAGAGGCACTGGAAGAATATAAATTCAAATGGATACCTGATATGAAACGGAGCGATTATATGATCGATCTGAAATATCAGGATGGCATGAGTTATACGGATATTTTACGGCTGGCCATGAAGCGGGAAGAACAGGCGTTGAAAATGTATAATGAACTGCAGAAAAAAACGGACAATCCCGAACACATCAAAGTCCTCAAAGTGCTGTGCCAGGAAGAAGCAAAGCACAAGCTTTTTCTTGAAACCCTATATGATGACTATATGGCTGAACTGGGAGATTAGTCATTTTTTTGTGTGTTTACGTTTTAATTACCCTGGCTTTGTTTGTACCCTCAATCCCAAACCGTCAATAACCGGAACGTTTTCCGTAAAGATTTTTTACGGAACAACCGGTGCATTTTTATAATTATCGAGGGGAAAAATTCAAAGGAATGCTTTCCCTGCCTGACAGACCTGTACACTGAAGCATTCCTGGCTAAAAAATGGAATTCTAGAAACAGAAAGCTGACCATTTTCCCTGACGCGGACCATATGGTCAGCCGCAAGGAACACGACCGGAAGATTTCCGAATCGGCGGTAAAATGGTCCAAGAAACATGCATCGGAACAAACCGGATAGGCAGAAGGCGGGTGACCGATGACAAATTTTAGAAATCAGATACAAGCGAATGGACCTATTTGAAACGTTTAATGCGGATTTCATAGACACCCAATATGAACAGTGGAAAGCCGATCCGAACTCCGTATCCCGCGATTGGCATTTTTTCTTTGAAGGCTTTGAATTGGCCGGTGGTCAATATAGGGAAGCCGCACCCGTTTGGGATGAAGAGCAGGCATTGCGGCAATCCAGTGTGCACGCACTGATATCCCGTTATCGTAATATCGGCCATCTACTGGCCTGTCTGGACCCCCTTTCGTCCTGCCCCATCGACCACCCCTTACTGAACATAGCGGCTTTCAATCTTACCGTAAAAGATCTGGACACGATGTTTTATGCCCGTAATCTTTCTAAAAGTAACCGGGTTTCGCTGCGGGATATTATCAATATCCTTAAACAAACCTACTGCAGATCCATCGGCGTAGAATTTATGCATCTGCAGGACCCCGATGAACGCCGCTGGTTGCAGGATCGCATGGAACCGGTTCAAAACCGCCCAAATCTTAATCCTGAAGATAAGCTTAGAATTTTGGAAAAACTATATGAATCCGCTCTTTTTGAACAGTTTCTTCACAAAACCTATCTGGGCCAGACACGGTTTTCCCTGGAAGGTGCTGAAGTGATTATTCCCATGATTGATTTTCTTGTCAGTTTTGCCGGCCGGCAGGGTTGCCGTGAAATAATTCTCGGCATGGCCCACCGCGGCCGTTTGAACGTCCAGACCAATGTTCTAAACAAGTCTTACGAAGAAATTTTCAGTGAATTTGAAAGCTGCCATGATCCGGCCAACATCTTTGGCTCCGGAGACGTCAAATACCACAACGGTTATCTGGCAGATATAACGACATACGAAGGTCACGCTCTTCGCATATTTTTGGTCAACAATCCAAGCCATTTAGAGTCTGTCAATCCGGTTGTTCAAGGGTTTGCCAAGGCTCGCCAGGACATCATCGGAGGCGACAAAAAGGGCTTAGTCCTGCCCCTGTTAATCCATGGTGATGCAGCCTTTGCCGGCCAGGGTGTTGTAACTGAAACCCTTAATATGTCTCAGATACCAGGTTATAAAACCGGCGGCACAATTCATTTGATCATCAACAACCAGATCGGATATACAACGCTTCCAGAAAATGCCCGTTCCACCCGATACGCCACCGATGTGGCGAAAATGCTGATGATCCCTATTTTCCATGTCCATGGTGAAGATCCGGAAGCCGCTGTTCATGTTGTGCGTCTTGCCGCCGAATATCGGAAGGCCTATAACAAAGATGTGGTCATCGATGTGATCTGTTACCGCCGGTACGG
>JASFHC010000168.1:0-5754 GCA_050123435.1 Desulfobacterales bacterium | reverse complement strand
AAAAACATATCCGGTTGGTGGACGCAAGGCCACACAGAGCCCGAAGTTGGAGATCATGCGGTCAGGTCAGCGATACTCCGGATAACGCAGCCGGTCAATCTTTTGAACCTTGACGGTCGGGTTGCCATAGGCCGGGGAGGTACCATAACCATCGGCAAAAAAATTCCGCCACAACCCGCGGTTTTTCCGTTATATGCATATGTTCCCCCACTGCCCCCTGAAAATCTAGGTGATCCCCAATTCAAGAAAACATATCATCTTCGTTTTGCCTATATTGCCGGAGCCATGGCCAACGGAATTACATCCGTTGAAATGGTTGAAAAAGCCGGGCGTGCCGGAATGGTCGGTTTTTTCGGCGCTGCCGGTCTCTCTCTTAATCGAATAGAAGCGGCAATCGACCGGCTTCAGGATACGTTAAAGGAGATCCCCTTTGGGTTTAATCTGATTAACAGCCCCAACGACCCTGAATTAGAAGCAGCTGTGGTTCAACTCTATTTAAGACGCGGGATAACCCTTGTCAGCAGCTCGGCATACCTGGATCTGACACTTCCCTTGGTGCACTACCGAGTAAAGGGAATCCATCGGGATAAAAACGGTACCGTTGTTTGCCCCAACAAAGTTATCGCTAAAGTTTCCAGGGTTGAAGTTGCCAGAAAATATTTTTCGCCGCCGCCGGAAAAGCTTCTGGCACAACTGGTGGCAAGAAAAATGATAACCCGTGAAGAAGCTGATCTCGCAAAATCCATACCCATGGCTGAGGATCTGACTGCGGAAGCAGACTCCGGCGGACACACGGATAACCGGCCGGCCATTACGCTTTTGCCTACCATGATTGGCCTGCGTGACGAATTGACTAAAAAATACCGCTACAGCAGACCCCCTTGCGTGGGGCTTGGCGGAGGAATTGCTACACCGGATTCGGCCGCCGCTGCATTTGCTATGGGCGCCGCCTATATCCTTACCGGTTCCATCAACCAGTCCTGTGTGGAGGCGGGCACGTCCAAAGCTGTCCGTCATATGTTGGCTGAAGCCGACCAGGCGGATGTGACCATGGCGCCTGCCGCCGATATGTTTGAAATGGGAGTTAAGGTCCAGGTATTAAAACGCGGGACCATGTTTCCGCTTCGCGCCGCAAAACTTTACGATCTGTATTGTAACTATGACCATTTCGAAAATATTCCGGAAAAACAAAAGGCTCTGCTGGAACGTGACTTTTTCAGACAAAGTTTCCAGGATGAATGGGAACAGACAAAGAATTATTTTGCCATGCATGATCCGAAACAAATCGAACGGGCCCGGAAAGACCCCAAACACAAGATGTCCCTTGTTTTTCGATCCTATCTCGGCCAATCTTCAAACTGGGCCAACTCCGGTGATCCTTCAAGAAAAATCGATTACCAGATATGGTGCGGTCCGGCAATCGGAGCTTTTAATCAATGGGTTAAAGGATCATTTCTAGAAAAACCTGAAAACCGTGAGATCGTTAGCGTTGCTATGAACCTTTTGTGCGGCGCTTCAGTGGCAACACGAATAAACTGGCTTAGAAATCAGGGCGTTGTATTACCTGCCGGCATTGGGAATTTTTCTCCGATGGCACTTCAGGATATATTGGAATTGCTTGAAGAAAGTGCTGAATAACGAGACCGATTTAAGTTCAAACGAACAACAAAGCTATTGAGAACATCGGTGATATTCAATACTTTGACGATATTTATATCAATTTTTGACATCTTTTTCGGCTGTAAACCGATTGATGTTTCCATATAAAGTTCTTTCATAATTTCAAAGCCGTTGTAGTTAACCGGTTCATTGGAAATTATTCCTCTAATCGTATAAATAAAGCTAATCGTTTTATCAGGATCTTTTTCACGCTCAATAAATATGATATATTTTTTAATCAGTTGGTCCACACCTTGATTTACCGTCGCATCGCTCCTGGAATCAAAATAGAACCCTTTTTCTGCAAACCATGAATGCAAATCTTTTACGATTTGTTTTGCTTCAGGGATCGTAAACTTTAAGTCAGACACCAGATGTCCTCCAAAATAAACCGTAAACGCGCCATCCGGACTGTATTGTCTTGCGAAGCCGGATTGCATTCCGCCCAGAGGGTCCGGCGGAAGAAATTCCCGGGACCACCGTTTCCATTTGGAAAGATTGATATCCAGCCTTTTTGAGACTTCCCGGTTTGTGAAAAATTTTATCATAATGTCATCTTATTAAGTTGCTTTATTAATATATCAACTTTTTCAAAAGCCAAATTACAATATTTTATCAAAAGGTTGTAAAATTTTATTGTAGTTTATTTTATAATTATGGGGCCTGATTGTCATAAAATGTTATACCTAAACTTCATGTAAAACATTTTAGAATTTTACGGACACTTAATTATGAGGTTATTATATCAATATGTCAATAAAAAATTGCCATCAATCTACTTGCAAATATTTTTTACTTGCATTATGATCGTCAAACTTGTAGAGAATCAAGTTTTTCAAGATCTCATAAAAAGTCAGAAAATTTAAAAGCGCAACCATTTGATGAATTAGGTTTTTTGCGAATTCATCAAAATATAAATAGATTATTCTTGAAAAATCCAGATAAAAAAATACCACAGAGTTTGCCCGTTGCCATCATCGGAATGGGGTGTCTCTTTCCCAAATCTCCCGGTTTAAAAGAATACTGGCGCCTTTTGTTTCACGGTGAAGATGCCATAACCGATGTGCCGGAAACACACTGGTTATCCCAAGATTATTACGATACAGATCCTAAAAAACCCGATCATGTGTATTGTAAACGGGGGGGATTTATCTCTCCGGTTTCTTTTGATCCCACTGAATTCGGAATTCCCCCCTCTTCTCTTGAAGCCACGGATACCTCTCAACTCCTGAGCCTGATCGTTGCGCAAAAAGCTTTGGAAAATTCCGGTTATGGTACTGAGAATAAGTTTGACCGTGACAGAACCAGCGTAATCCTCGGTGTCACCGGAACACAGGAACTGGTTATTCCCCTCGGCGCCAGACTTGGCCATCCCATATGGCGCAGAGCCCTACAGGATTCAGGAATTAACCCGGTAAAAACTGAAGAAGTCATCCAAAAAATATCCGATTCATATGTATCCTGGCAGGAAAACTCGTTCCCGGGGCTTTTGGGAAACGTTGTGGCCGGAAGAATCTGCAATCGTCTGGATCTTGGAGGCACGAACTGTGTTATTGACGCTGCCTGTGCAAGCTCGATGAGCGCCATCCATCTTGCAGTTATGGAACTCATGTCAGGACGCAGTGACATGGTGATTACCGGCGGCGTTGACATGCTCAACGACATTTTCATGCATATGTGCTTTTCCAAAACAATGGTTCTTTCCCCCACCGGAGATGCCAGACCTTTTTCAAAAAATGCCGATGGCACGGTGCTTGGCGAAGGCATCGGGCTTTTTGTTCTCAAACGGCTTGATGATGCGGAAAAAGACGGCAACAGGATTTATGCAGTAATTAAAGGGGTTGGAACTTCCAGTGACGGAAAATCACAAAGCATATACGCTCCCAGGGCCGAGGGACAGACAAAAGCGCTCCAAACCGCATACACTCAAGCCGATATAGACCCTGCCACGGTTGAGCTGATCGAGGCACACGGTACCGGCACCATCGTGGGCGACGAGGTTGAGTTTCAGTCCTTAAATAACTTTTTCGGTACGTCAGACAAAAATGAGAAGCGGTGTGCTCTGGGCTCTGTGAAATCCATGATCGGGCATACCAAGGCCGCTGCAGGCGCTGCAGGCTTGATGAAAGCCGTATTATCAATTTACAATAAAGTCCTGCCGTCCACTTTGAAAGTGGATGAACCCGACCCGAAACTGAATATTCATGAAAGCCCGTTTTATCTGAATACAAACACAAGACCCTGGTTTTCAAATAATGAACATCCGCGCAGAGCGGGGATCAGCTCATTCGGATTTGGCGGAAGCAATTTCCATGTGGTCGTCGAAGAATACCATAGACACAAGCAGGAAATCACGTGGCACGGATCTGTTGAAATTGTTGCTCTGTCCGCTTCCAGTCAGGAGCAGTTAAAAGAACATTTTGGCAACTTCAAAACCCATGTTGACAAGGGTCTGACCTATGAAGAACTTTCAAAAAAAACAGCGAAAACGAGAGCCGATTTTTCAACAGCGGATCCATACCGGCTCCTGATGGTCCTTGAACCATCAACCAATCTCACCGACATTTTTGACCGCGCATTACATGCTCTTGAATCAAACCGTTCCCAACAACCATGGCAACTTGAAAATATATATTACGGCAGCCATGAACCTCCAGGAAAAATGGCATTTATTTTCCCTGGCCAGGGAAGTCAATACCCGGGAATGGGCCGTGATCTGGTATGCAGCTTTCCGGATGCATTTAAAATTTTGGAAAATGCAAATGCCAAATACGAAAATTATGGCCGGCTCACCGATATGATCTACCCGATTCCGGATCAAGGTAAAAAAGAACAGACAAACCCGGAACAAGCTTTACGGAAAACAGATATTGCTCAGCCGTCTATCGGTGCGGTAAGCATGGCAATGCTGAACATACTTCACGGATTTGGCATCTCTGCCGATTTCACCTGCGGTCACAGCTTTGGTGAACTTTCGGCCCTTTGCGCTGCCGGCCGTATGGATCTGGATACATTGTTGCACCTGGCCATTACCCGGGGCCGCTTAATGGCGGCGGCGGGGCAAAATACCGGGGGCATGCTGGCTGTCATCGGGCCGCTGGACAAACTCGAACATCTGATTGAGGAAAATAAAACAGGTGTTATTCTTGCAAATCGAAACAGCCCCGACCAGGGCGTGTTGTCGGGGACCATGGATGCCATCCACCGGGCCGAAGAACTATGCCGGCAGAATGGATTTAGAACTGTCCGGCTTCCAGTTTCCGCCGCGTTTCACAGCCGTTTGGTCAAAGAGGCACAAAAGCCTTTTTCACAGGCCATAGAAAAAATCGACATCGTTGCTTCAGACATCCCGGTATTTTCCAATACCACCGGTGCTCCCTACCCTGCTAACACTAAGAAAACAAAAGAACTGCTGGCCGGACACCTGTTATCCCCTGTCGATTTTATCAGCGAAATCAAAAATTTATTCAAATCCGGCGCGCGAACGTTTGTTGAGGTCGGCCCAAAATCGGTTTTGACCGGTCTGGTAAAATCCATATTAAACGGTCAAAATTTTCAGGCCATTGCCCTTGACGCTTCTCAAGGGAAACGGCCCGGAATCGCGGATCTTGCCGGAACCCTCTGTTACCTGGCATCTTTAGGACATTACGTGGATTTAAACTGCTGGGAAAAACCCTACACCGAATCCAGACAACAGCGGATGAGCATACCCATTTCAGGGGTGAATTACAGAGCACAACCGTCAGAACACAGAAGTCAGAAGTCAGAAGTCAAAACACGGGGCAGAGATCAAAGCGCAGAGAGCAAAGAGATTAGATCACAGACCACGGCGCACGAACTGCCTGCCGTTGAACCTAAAAACATACCGATAAATACATTTAGTCCGCCCGGTGATACCCTGAGAGCCCACGGATATCACTCCGGAAGATTAGACGAAAATCAAGACGCCATGAAAAACAGACAGCACCTAGAAAATTTCATACCCGATGCATTAAATATCGTCCAGGAAGGTCTGAAATCCATGCAGGCCATTCAGATGCAAACCGCCCAAACCCATCAAAAATTTTTAGAAACCCAGACGCAGGCAGCAAGAAC
>JASFHC010000167.1:0-5767 GCA_050123435.1 Desulfobacterales bacterium | reverse complement strand
TATCATATTTTGCTTGAAACACCATCAGGAAACCTCCCGCAAATTATGCGCCACATAAATATGGTAACGCCGATGGTCAGGCGAATGACGTCCATCTAAGCGGCTAAATCATGAAGAAATCATAACACACGTGTTCTTTTTTGATTATTGAAAGGAAAATGATCCATGTTTTATTTTAACCCAATCCGATTAAGGACAAGTCATCCCAATTTTATTGTGCCAATGTTAATAAAGATCTTAACCTTCACCGTTATATTGTTCTCTGTTATACCTGGAGTCGCGGTAGCTGATAAAAAACCCCCGCAGCAGGGAATACCTTTACAGTATAAAAAGATGGTCGGTGATTTTGATGAGATGGTCCAACATCGCAGGATCCGTGCCCTGGTAACCTACAGCAAAACATTCTACTTCTTAGATCGAGGACGGCAATACGGACTGTCCTATGAGGCGTTGAAAGCATTTGAAAAATTTGTCAACAAAAAATTGAAGACCAAAACTCTGAAATTCCATGTTGTGTTCATCCCTGTCAGCCGTGATGAACTCCTACCTTCTCTGCTTAATGGACTTGGAGATATTGCTGTCGCCAACCTTACCATTACAACCCAACGTCAGAAACAGGTGGACTTTTCTAATCCTTTTCTGAGCGGCGTAAAAGAACTGCTCGTCACCGGACCGTCGGCACAGCCGATAAAAAGTATCGACGATCTGGCGGGTAAGGAGATTCACGTTCGCCGGTCGAGCAGCTATTACGAAAGTCTGGTCCAGTTAAATACGTCTTTTAAAAAAGCCGGAAAATCCCAGATGAAATTGGTTCTTGCCGATGAAACGTTTGAGGATGAGGATTTGCTGGAAATGGTTAACGCCGGTCTTATTCCGATGATTGTCATGGACAGCCACAAGGCTCAATTTTGGAAACAGATCTTCGACAATATAACCGTTCACCAGGACATTGCCATGAGGGTTGGCGGTGAGATCGCATGGGCCTTTCGCAAGAACAGCCCAAAACTCAAGGCTGTGGTCAACGATTTTGTAAAAGGCCACAAAGAGGGGACGATGCTGGGAAATGTTTTGTTCAAACGATATTTGAAAAATACCAAATACGTTAAAAACTCTTTGTCCGAAAAGGAACTGAAAAAATATAAGTCGATGGTACAACTTTTCAAAACATACGCCGGTAAATATGGCTTCAATTATTTGATGATAGGTGCCCAGGCTTATCAGGAGTCCGGTCTTGACCATAGCAAGCGCAGTCCTTCAGGTGCCGTCGGCGTCATGCAGATGCTGCCGACCACTGCAAAAGATCCTAACATCAACATTCCCGATATCGAGAAGTTGGAAAATAACATACACGCCGGCACGAAATACCTGAGGTTTATCATCGACCGGTACTACAAGGACGAACCTATGGATGAGGTCAACAAGATGCTCTTTGCCTTTGCGTCCTATAACGCCGGTCCGGCCAGGATAAATGAGCTTCGCAAGAAAGCTAGTGTTATGGGACTTGACCCGAACGTGTGGCTTTACAACGTAGAGATCGCAGCTGCAAAATCAATCGGCAGGGAAACCGTTCAATACGTCAGCAATATTTACAAATATTATATCAGCTACCAAATGGTTCTTATGCAGGCTGAAAAAAAACAGGCAAGCCAAGCTAAATGAGAGGAACAAAATGATATCAAGAGCTTTTGCATGTATATGTGCGGCACTGCTATTTTTTGGAGTATCGGGTGCCTTCCCGCAGGATGACCTACAGAAAGCACCTCCCAAAGAAACCAAAACCACTGAAAATCCGGTGATATTGGGTAAAAAGATCCTGTTTTATCTTGCGACAGAAGATGAAGAGATGAAACTGGCAAAACGTGCTGAAGAAGTATCAGAGCGCATAAAAAAAATCGCCGACTCGACCAGCTTCACGATCGATTCCATAAGGACCATTGATTTTAATGGGCCCCTAACTTTTATCGTTGCCGGCGATAAAGTAATTACGGCTATCTTAGACAAGGATGCCGTCTCAAAGGAGAAGTCCCGCCAGCAGCTTGCCGCCGAATATTCTCAAGTTTATCAGCACCGCCATCGAAAAATACCGCGAAGACCGCAGCCTCAAACAGCTTATTTACAGTGTTCTTTATACGTTCCTCACGACCATCGTCCTAATTGCTATACTGACTCTAATTGGAAAAATTAAACGCAAAATCGACCAGCGCATCGAAGAGCGCTTTAAATCATGGAAAAAGGGCCTTCAGATCAAATCAGTTGAGATCGTGCGGGTTGAAAAAATCAATGAACTGCTCAAGGTAAGCGTGAAAGGAATCCATTTAATCCTGGTCCTAATATTTTTATATGTCTATTTACAGCTTGAGCTGGGATTTTTCCACGCGACCCGCTCCATTGCCGACCAGATTCTTGGATACGTACTTTCCCCCCTGATAACCATTGGAAAGGGGTTCAGTACAAATATTCCCAACTTTTTATTTATCATTATCCCGGTTTTGCTTGTGAGATATACTTTAAAAGCCATGAAAGCTTTCTTTCTTGGTATTGAAAAGGAAAGGGTCAAAATTCAAGGATTTTATCCTGAGTGGGCCAAACCAACCTATCGGCTCCTCAGCTTTTTGAGTATCGTCTTTTGTGTTGTCGTTGCATTTCCCTATGTTCCTGGCTCGGATTCTCTGGCGTTTAAGGGTGTCTCGGTCTTTGTCGGCGTGCTTTTTTCACTGGGCGCCCAATCTTCGGTTTCCAATATCATTGCCGGATTTGCCCTTACATACCGGAGGGCATTCCTGGTGGGTGACCGGGTAAGGATAGCCGATTTCGCCGGGGATGTTCTGGACACCAGGCTACAGGTCACTATCTTGCGAACAGTTTAGAACGAGGAAATTATCGTTCCCAACTCCATGATTCTGAACAGCCATGTGATCAATTATTCCGCCAAAGCGCGGGAAAGAGGGCTTATTCTCCATACCGCCGTGACCATTGGTTATGACACGCCGTGGCGTCAGGTTCATGCAATGCTTTTGATGGCAGCCCGACAGACTCCCGGACTGCTGGCTGAGCCGGAGCCGTTCGTGCTTCAAAAATCGCTGGACGATTTTTACGTAACCTATGAATTGAATGTTTACACAGACAAACCCGAAAAAATGGCGGCCTTTTATTCCGAACTTCATCAGAACATTCTGGACGTCTTCAATGAATACGGTGTGCAAATTATGTCCCCAAACTACGTAGCCGACAGGGCCGAGCCTGCCATAGTGACAAAAGAACGCTGGTATGTTCCGCCTACTAAACCACCGAGTGAAGAATAGAGAGCTATTCAGGGGCTTGGAGATCCGGAAACTTATTTTTCAATAATATTTATATCAGTATGAACGAAATAAATTATACTAGGCACAATTCCAACCCCTTATATTTATAATATTTATCTTGAAAATCTAATTTGCGTATGAAATTTATTAAGTGTAGGAATATGGAGTATTTTGAACACATAATAAAAATGAAAGGAGTGGCTATGAAAACAGTAAGGGTTTTAATAATGTTTTGCGTTGTGATGTTTTTATCGGCTTGTGGAGGTGCAGAAAGAAAGGCTCATAGAGCTCAAACCAAAGTGGCCAATGAGAGACTCAAGTTGGTTGAAGAATATAAAAAATGTGTTAAGAAAGCTGGTGAAGATAAAAACAAGATCGAAGCGTGCGATTCATATCTAAAGGCAGCAGAATCGTTAAAATAATATGCTGCCGACATGCGCAAACGCCTGGAAGAAAAGGTGGGGAAGAAAATCAAGGTAGCGGCTGTCCTTTACACCCACAGTCATTATACAGACGGCACGGATGACTGGTTGGACAAAGGTGCGGAGGTCTGGGGCCATGAGCATCTCGATAAGCATAAACGCGCTGATACCGGTGTCAGCATCCTCAGCGGAAATTTTGGGACGCGTGCGCTTATTCAGTTCGGCGTTCTTACCAGTATGTAGCAATGTTCAACGTAATCCAGAAACATGCGCTTGATCCCGTTTCCGGAGCAATGCTTACGAAAGGCTTTAATAGACCGGTAGCAGCGACCAAGCTAATGGACCATAAAGTTTCCCTTGAAGTTGCGGAAGAGACGCGTAAGGCTATGTCTGCCCCAGAGTTACTTGCTCGGGTTACACCTAAGCTATTCATGCTCAAAGGACAGATCGATCTCGAGACACAAGTTATTCAGTCTGTGGCCGGCCCAATCGGCCTGCCCGCGTATCAGGCTATCTATGTTCCGGTTGCAACTAGGGACGGGCAGGTGATGAATGCCCAGAATGATTATGTTCTGCGAATGAGCAAGCATGAATTGCCGCCATCAACTGCATTTTGGTCACTGACGCTTTACGATTTGGAGAATGGCTTTTTTATTCCAAATGACCGAAAGAAATACAGTGTCGGAGAAGACGCTGGTTTCAAGCTCAATGCTGATGGCGGTATAGAGATATATGTCAGCGCCGCGAAACCCGAAGGCTTTCCGGAGGAAAACTGGTTGCCGATCAACCGAGAGGATATTGACATTAACGGACAGTTCCGCATTTATGTGCCTGACGCTAAAAAGATGAAAACGTGGAAAATACCGCAATTCGAAATGCTGAAAATAACAAAGTAAGCACCTGGCATTTTGCTTTATTTAGCTAAGCAACGAAGGCCGCTTTCGGGATAGGGAGAAGCCTCACAGCTCCTCCCTCCCACACCACGCAGCATACGGATCCGTACTGCGCGATTCGGCTGATCGCCGCCGCTGAGCTTTGCGATATCTCCAACGTCTATGCACCTAACCCTGATTTCAGCTCACTGCAATAGAGCAAAGCTCAACATAATTTCAAAAATATTGTGTTTTCGAATATCATAGGGGCAAATCCTTTTTTTCATCTATAGCGCCTGTTTTTTAATTGTCATATCAACAAAAGTTAAAGTTGGGGAGGCTCCACGAGCTTACCTAAAAGGCTTGCTCATCTCTTCAACATATCCCTCTCAGAAGGGTACCCGACATATGCAATAAAAAGATTTGGTTTCAGGTTGTGCGTATGGCCAGAGATGTCAAGTTTTGACAATCCCGATTTTCATGAGGTCGTCTCAATTTATGTATTGCGAGACGAAGTCGCGTATTTTGACTGTTCAGCGGAGGTATTGGGGATAGGGTCGGGTCACTCTAACTATTTAAAACTATTAAATATCAAACGTAAAAGCACCCTTAGTTAGTGACCATCCAGAAATGGTAGATTTTGGTTTCCGGCAAGGCCCGAGCGAGCTTTCAACCGCCCCAGTACGATCTGCTGGCCCTACGGGGCAGGCAGGCATAGCGCGCTATGTCAAGGATTGAAAACGAGCGAGAACGCCGCCGGGGACCGAAAGATGCCATTTCTGGATGGACAATAGTTAGACCCTGTGTCGACCTTTCTAGGGCAAGAAGAGCATTATTAACCATGATCAATTGAAAGAGCGAAAAAATATTATATCCCGGGACAGATACCCAGTGTTTTGAAATTCAGAGATTTTCATAATCCGTCATTTAAATAGCGAATGGTTGTCAACAATCAGGTTATAAAAAATAATATGATGGCCCAGAAAGTAAGACAGAAAAGAAAACTAATAAAGCCCCCTATGTTAAAGAAATAGTTTGATTCATCACGATTATCTGAGTACCCTCCTGCTATTTCTTTCTCAACAAATGGTATAAGATCTTCTTCCGGGCAATTATCGTACTTTTCGAATTTTTCTGTGATGCAGTTAGGATCTTTTTGCCAATTCCTTTC
>JASFHC010000166.1:0-5779 GCA_050123435.1 Desulfobacterales bacterium | reverse complement strand
TTCCGTATTTTTTGGTATATAAGGCCTTAAGGTCATCGGACTCCGACCTTGATTTGCCGAGACAGCATTTTTTATATTTAAGCCCGCTTCCACAGGGGCAAGGATCATTCCGACCCACCTTAACCGGTATGTTTTTCATCATTTTTCCCGTTTATAGCAGAATAGAAATTTAAAAACTTTTAATCCGGAGTATTGACTGTAATAATTAGTATCTCCTCTTATGTCAATGAATCAATTACCGTATAAACCATAATGAACTTTTTTAAATTGCAGGTCTTCCTTCCGGTGAGGAGGTTTTTTTTCAGCAGGGTATCCGATGGCGATAATCGACTCTACATTCATATTTTTCGGGATATTTAAAATATGTTGGATATACGCCTGTGCGGTTGTTGTCTGATCATGCATTCTTTTTCTAATTTGGATCCAGCAGCTTCCGAGCCCAATGGACTCTGCCGTTAGATGAATAAAGATGGAAGCGATGGAAGCATCCTCAACCCATACATCGCATTTTCCAGGATCTGCACAGACAACAATACCCAGGGGAGCATTTTTTAGAAATGATGCGCCGTGCGGTTTTGCTTTTGAAAGCTTTTCGAGCAAACCTTTGTCTGTAACCACCACAAACTCCCAGGGGTTAAACCCTCTTGATGAAGGGGAACGTAGCGCTGCTTCTATAAGTGCATCAATTTTTTCGGCATCAACGGGTTTCTCCTCATATTTACGGATGCTTCTGCGTCCTTGGATAAGGGATAAAAACATAAGGCATTCTCCTCTTTACGTGTTATGTTTAAATTATTACCAAACTATGATAAAGATTCAAGCTATTAATTCAACGTCTCGGAAATTTTACAATATACTGTAACTAAAAGCGAAAAATGAAAATATTGCTTATCTATCCATACTGGCTTGAAGAACGGGTCAACACCGAAGATGTGGTGGTCCCGCCCATCGGCATGTACTACGTAGGCGCAGTACTTAAAGAAAATCATTACGATGTCGAGATATTGAACTGGTGCAGAATCAATAGGACCCCTGAAAAAATCAATGGAATCCTGCTTGAAAAAAAGCCGGATGTCATAGGATTTTCTATTCTGCAGGCAAACCGTTGGGGAGGCATCGAAATTGCTAGAATTGCCAAAAAAATCAATCCGGATCTGAAAATTGTTTTTGGCGGAGTCAGCGCCACCTTTTTATGGAAACATTTTTTAACCCATTTTCCGGAAATCGATTATGTCGTCATGGGCGAGGGTGAATACACATTTTTACATCTGATCAGATGCATCCAAAAAAAAGAATATGACCATATAGGAAATATAAAAGGCATTGCTTTCAAAAAAGACGGCAAGGTTGTCCGAACAAAACCTGCAGAATATATTCAAGATCTTGATCAGCTGCCGATTCCGGCAACGTACTTCAAATACCAACATCTGTCTTTAACCCGGGGTTGTCCGGGTAATTGCACATTTTGCGGTTCACCCAAATTTTGGGGCCGAAAGGTCAGGTTTCATTCGGTCGATTATTTTGTTGAAGAGCTCGAACTTCTTTATAAAAAGGGGATCGACTTTTTTTATTTCTCGGATGACACCTTCAGCGTTAACAAAAAACGTGTGATCGAAATTTGTAAAAAAATCCTTAAAAAAAATCTGAGGATCTCCTGGAATGCCATATCCCGGGTCAATTATATGAGTGAAGAAGTCCTTTCCTGGATGAGAAAGGCCGGCTGCATTCAAATTAGTTACGGAATAGAAAGCGGCTCTGAAAAAATTCGGGCGTATCTGAACAAAAAAATTGCAACGGTTGAGATCGAAAAAACTTTCGACATCACTTTAAAATACGGTATTTTACCACGGGCCTACTTTATCTATGGCTCCCCCGGAGAAAACCGGAAAACCATTCAAGAGAGCATTGATTTGATTAAAAAAATCAAACCGTTGGTCATTTATTCTTCTGTTCTTTCTTTGTTTCCGGGAACCGCACTCTATTCTGAATATATGAAAAAATTTAATGTATCTGAGGATATATGGTTAAATCGTATTGAGGACATCAAGTATTTTGAGACAGATGACAAATTATCCCGTGACGCAGTAATTTCCTTTGGGAAAAAATTAAGAACTACATATTATAAATCACTTCCTGAGATTGTAGACACCATTGAACTTATCGACGAAAAAGAATTTTATCCCATGCATGCCGATTTTTGCTCCAGGCTCGGAATGACCTTTGATCATGGCGATTATGCGGAGAATGACGACATAAAGGGAAAAAATAACATTGCTGAAAAATTATACATAAAAGCGTTGAATTACCACCCTGACCCGCGCGCTTACCTGGGGCTGGGTATCTTAAATCAAAAGAAAGGAGCCTATCATGAATCGGTGCAAATCCTTTCAGAAGGGATCGAACATTTTCCTGGCAATGAGCAGCTCAGCCTATGTCTGGGGATAAGCCACATGAATTTGGGGGCTTTTGAAACAGCGCTGTCGTTTTTTCTAAAATTTCAACATTCAAAACAATGCCTCGGATTTATTGTTGCCTGTTACCATGCGTTGAACGATGTTGAAAACGCATCAGCTTATCAAAAAAAGTTTGAATCCATGGCATAAAAGGCAGGGTACCGGGGAACGGACTGCGGGTTCAGAGGGTTAGAGGTTCAAGGTTTATGACCGTTTTTACCGGAAATGAACCGGAATATGAAATTATAGGTTGAATATCAAAAAAAAATAAATATAATGGCCAGTTAATTTTGATGGTCTCGTAAAAGGCAACTATTTTTTCAGGAGGACAAGCATGAAAATATTGGTCAGCGACAATCTGGGCGAAGCCGGTATCAAAATGTTTGAGGACGAAGAGGGAATTGAGGTCGATGTTAAGACAGGACTTTCTCCTGAAGAGCTTAAAAATATCATCGGAGACTATGATGCTCTGGTTATTAGAAGTGCCACAAAGGTAACTGAGGATCTTCTGGAAGCGGCAACTCGATTGAAAGTTGTGGGACGGGCCGGAATCGGTCTCGACAATGTGGATATACCGGCGGCTACGAAATATGGTGTGGTGGTGATGAATACGCCGGGGGGCAACGTTATAACAACCGCCGAACATGCTATCGCCATGATACTTTCCCTGTCACGCAATATACCCGAGGGCACCGCATCATTGAAGGCCGGAAGATGGGATAAAAAGAAACTTCAGGGCAGAGAAATATACAACAAGATTTTAGGGGTTATTGGTTTTGGTAAAATCGGATCCATTGTTGCGGATCGTGCCCGGGGACTAAAAATGCAAGTAATTGTTCACGATCCCTTTGTTACACCGGAACAGATTGAAAAGGTCGGTTTTGAAAGCGTTTCTCTGGAAGAGTTATACCGCAAGTCCGATTATATAACCATACATGTTCCAAAGCTAAAAAGCACCACCGGCATGATCGGCAAAGATGCTTTTGATCAGATGAAGGACGGTGTAATGATAGTAAATTGTGCCCGTGGCGGTATTGTTGATGAGGCTGATCTTTATGATGCCCTGCAGTCCGGCAAGGTTGCCGGAGCGGCACTGGATGTCTTCGAAAAAGAACCTCCCGGAGTTTGCCAGCTCTTTGATTGTGATCATCTGATCTGCACACCTCACTTGGGCGCCTCAACACAGGAAGCCCAGACCAAGGTGGCAGTTGACGTGGCCCGCCAGGTCATTGATTATCTGAAAAACGATACCATCTTAAATGCAGTCAACGTTCCGTCTGTAACCGGCGATCTTCTTAAAAAGTTGGGTCCGTTATTGACCCTGGCAAATCAGATGGGAAGTCTGCAGGCCCAGCTCACCAAAGGTGCTGTAAAAGAAGTTGTCATCGAGTATGCCGGTGATTTTAAAGAGCTTGATCTGTCTCCGGTTTCCATAGCGGTTTTAAGGGGCCTGCTGACCCATGTAGTCAAAGATGATGTGAATTTTGTCAATGCGCAGGTCCTTGCCAAGGACAGAGGGATAAAGGTTACGGAAACAAGCAGCGATGAATCCGGGGAATATATCAACCTGATTACGGTGCGGGTAATTACCACCGAGACGACCAACACGGTATCCGGAACCATATTTGGAAAAAATGAACTCAGGATTGTAAAAATTAATAATTTCCGGCTTGAATTAATCCCAACAGGCCATATTTCACTGATATACAATTATGACAAGCCGGGCGCTATCGGGAGTTTTGCAACGCTTCTGGGTAAAAATAACATTAATATTGATCAGATGCAGGTAGGACAGGAAGAAGGCGGGGAAATGAACATTATTTTTCTCAAAACAAATGTATCAATTCCTCCGAATGTTATTGAAAAAATGCTTGAATTGGAACTTATTAAAACCGTAACCCCCCTTGAATTTGAACTATAGTGAAATTATTTGACAGTCACTGCCATCTTGATGACCGGGCGTACGACGATGATTTCCGGGAGGTTGTCGCACGCATGAATTCCGCCGGTGTAGCTGCGGCAATGATCGTAGGAACAACTCTGCCGCGTTGCATTAAGGCTGTTTCCCTGGCGGAATCGTTCCCCGGCCTCTACGCTTCGGTGGGAATTCATCCGCATGATGCCAAAAGCTGCGATGAACAGACGCTCACCACACTTAAAACCCTTTCAAAAAATCTTCGTGTTCACGCCTGGGGAGAAATCGGACTCGATTTTAACCGAATGTTTTCACCCAGTGAAACACAGGAGAAGTGGCTGATTCGTCAGCTCGAGGTTGCCGATGAACAAAATCTTCCCGTTATTTTTCATGAGCGGGACAGTAACGGCCGTCTCATCAAGATCCTGAAAACCTATTTCAACAATGTGAAAAGCGGGGTGATCCACTGTTTCAGCGGTAACAAAACAGAACTGAAACAATATCTTGACTTGGGCCTTTATATTGGAATTACCGGAATTGTGACGATCAAAAAACGAGGCGCGGATTTGCGCAAGCTTGTACCCTTTATCCCTGTGGATCGTATTCTTATTGAAACCGATGCCCCTTACCTGATACCTGCTCCAGAAAAAAACCACACTCGGCGGAATGAACCTGCCTTTGTTCGGTCTGTTTTACTAAAACTGGCAATGATCAGAGAGCAGGACCCCGAGGATCTGTCCCGTATAATTTGGGATAACACCTGCCGCCTGTACGGTACTGAGACCTAAAACTTCAGTCTTTTCTTCATTATTGATGAGGCTGTTGATTAATGAGGATTCTTGTTCAAGATCGAGGCATGCGAAAAAAATAACCACGGGCATATAGTTGATATTCCGAAGATTATTTTTTGAGCATAACGCAGAGATTGTGCGAAAAGACCATTAATCAACAGACTCATAGATTGCACCAAAAGCGTGTAAAACCTGCCAAAGTATGTCACCGGAACTGCTAAAAATTGTCAAAAACTTTATGGGCTGTAATCCACCTGTTTAATCTAACCACTTGGAATCATATTACTTTCATTTTTATTAGATGGCGTTAAGGATTTGGCATGATTTCTGCTTTATTGTAACATGATCTAATGAAGCTCTTTGTAATCATTACATATTAATGGGATAGCAACATTTTAACCGAGTTAGGAACCAATAGCTAACCGAAATCTGTATCGCATGAAGTTGAACAGGGGGGTCAAGCCATGAATCACAATGAAAATCCAGTCCATACCAAAGGAGATAAAAATGTCTTTTGTCCTTATTATGGAAATTGTCTGGATTATGCCGTTGAACTTCAATGGCAATATTGGACTTGTCTGCATTGTCAGCATAAACAAAAGGAAATATTTGTTGAAGAT
>JASFHC010000165.1:0-5802 GCA_050123435.1 Desulfobacterales bacterium | reverse complement strand
CGCCCCTTTTTGCCCAATTCCTGCGTCAGGCTCAAATTTTAATCCTCAAAATACTCCATGTATTCCTGCGGTTAAAATTTTCGCCTTCCTTGGCCTTGAACAAAATTGAGCGTTTTTCAAAGGTCTCTTTGGGTAATCGAAAAATAAGTATAGGTGATTAAAATTTATTCCGGTTTCAAAACCCAACCTCCTAAATTGAAGCGTATTTTTCTCTCTCCACCTCATTTGGGTGATGATGAATTAAAATTCGTTAAAGATGCATTTGAGAGCAACTATATTGCACCATTAGGGCCTCAAGTAGACGCTTTTGAGCGTGAGTTTTCAAAACATGTGGGGATAAAATATTGTTTGGCACTTTCAAGCGGTACGGCGGCCATGCATCTTGCGTTGCGACATTTGGGGGTCGGGCCGGGCGATGAGGTCATTGCTTCAACACTGACGTTCATCGGTAGTGTCTCACCGATTATATTTCAAGGAGCCTCCCCAGTTTTTGTAGATGCTGATCCTTCTTCCTGGAATATGGATACAACCCTCCTCGCCAAAGAGATGAAGAACTGCGCTGTAAATGGAAAACTTCCCAAGGCCGTTATTCCAACAGACCTTTATGGCCAGTGTGCTGACTATGACCAAATTCAGGGAATTTGCGATAGTTATAATATCCCGGTTATTATTGATGCGGCAGAATCTTTGGGTGCAACATATAAAAATCACAGTGCAGGTGCTGCAGGTTGTGCATCCATCTTTTCATTTAACGGAAATAAAATTATTACCACTTCCGGTGGTGGAATGCTGGCGTCAAATGATAAAAAACTTATTGATCACGCTCGAAAGCTGTCCCAGCAGGCCAGAGAACCTTTGCCATATTATGAACATACAGAAATTGGCTATAACTATCGCATGAGCAACATCCTTGCAGCTATCGGACGGGGTCAGCTTAACGTGCTACATAAACGAGTAAAAAGAAAACGCGAAGTTTTTAATTATTATGAGAAAGCCTTAGGAGATATCCCGGGAATCGAATTCATGCCTGAAGCTACTTATGGTAAATCGAACCGATGGCTGACTGTTATTCTGATTACAGCGGAAAAGTTCGGTGCTGACATAGAAACGGTAAGGGTAGCGCTTGAAACTGAAAATATTGAATCTCGACCGCTGTGGAATCCCATGCATTTACAACCCGTTTTTCGAATTAAAAATAAAAAGTTAGCTATTGAATCTAAAAGTAGTACAAGAAAAACCTATAACGCCAGAGTTGTAGGCGGAGATGTTGCAAAAGACTTATTTAAGCGAGGGCTTTGTTTGCCGTCAGGAACGGCCATGATTGAGGAAGATCTAAATCGAGTCGTAAGCGTAATTCTCAGTTGCCAAAGATAACGGTCTCAAAATTAAAAAGCTTTTTAGAACATCACGCAAGAAAAACGGAGTTTGGAAAATTAGCTGATTAATGATGAAGCTCAGGCTATTATATAGAAACGTTTTTGTAATTTTAGGGATAGACCTTTTTCTCCTGTCAAGTTCTATTTATTTTGCCCACTTGATACGTTTTGATTTTGCCATTCCGCAAAGTCACTCGATATTGCTTTATCGAATGTTGCCTTTTATCTTGACAATAAAAATCACCAGTTTTTATTTTTTCGACCTCTACCGTGGCATGTGGCGCTATACCAGTATTGCTGATTTGTTTAATATAATCAAAGCCTCCAGCTTAAGTACCCTAATTATCATTGGTTTTATTCTTTTCAGCACTAGATTCTTAGGGTTTTCCCGTTCAGTATTTATAATTGACTGGTGTCTTACGATTCTATTTATATCCGGATATCGTTTATGTATTCGCCTCTATTTTGAATATTCCAGTGAGGACGGACGTAAAATAATGTCCATTTGGAAGACTTTATGGTTATTTAATAGAAAACGGACTGATGGTAAAAGACTGCTTATTATTGGTGCCGGTAATTGTGGTGAGAAGATCTATAGGGAAATACATGACAATGCTCGGCTTCAGTATAGTGTCGTAGGGTTTCTTGATGACGATCCTGCCAAACTTGGGAAAAAAATTCATGGGGTTCCGGTGCTTGGTTATATTAGGGATATCAAAAAAGTAATTAACAAAACAAATGCTGATGAGGCACTGATTGCTATTCCATCGGCAAACTCCCAACAGATGCGTACTATTGTGGGAAAATCTAAGGAAAGTAAAATTAAGTTCAAGACCATACCCAGCATGGGTGAACTTATTAACGGCAAAGTAACGGTCAATGCCATTAGAGAAGTGGCCTATAGGGATCTGCTGGGCCGGGAACTAATTAATCTGGACAAAGAAAGCATTGGGGCTTACCTCAATGAACAGTGCGTGTTGGTAACCGGTGCCGGCGGTTCCATTGGATCAGAGCTTTGCAGACAGATCTGCCGTTTTCGACCTAATAGTTTAATCCTATATGAAAGGGCGGAAAGCCCTTTATATGAAATTGAGTTAGAGCTCAAACAGAATTTTAGTCAAATACAACTTATTACATTGCTCGCAGATGTACAGGATAAAAAACAGCTTGAAGAGACATTTAAAGTTCACAGACCTCAGACGGTTTTCCATGCCGCGGCATATAAACATGTCCCTATGTTGGAACTTCAGCCCTGGAAAGCCATAGAAAATAATGTCCTGGGAACAGCAAATGTCGTTGAAGTTACCAATAAGTATAATGTTGAACGGTTTGTTTTTGTTTCCACTGATAAAGCGGTGCGGCCGGCGAATGTAATGGGTGCTTCCAAACGGGTGGCCGAGATGCTGGTACAAAGCCAAAATGGTTGCGGTCTTTCACGTACACAGTTTATGATTGTTCGTTTTGGCAACGTGGTTGGGAGTGTTGGCAGTGTGGTTCCGCTTTTTAAAAAACAGATCAAAAAGGGCGGTCCGGTTACGGTCACGCATCCCGAAGTAACCCGATACTTCATGACAATTCCGGAGTCCTGTCAGCTTATTCTTCAGGCAGGTTCTATGGGCAAAGGTGGGGAAATATTTTTATTGGATATGGGCACATCAATCAAGATTGACGACATTGCCCGCGATCTTATCCGTCTGTCCGGCTTTGAACCTGACGTGGACATTAAAATTGAATATGTCGGTCTCAGACCCGGTGAAAAGCTTTATGAGGAGTTAATCATTGAGGGAGAAGGCGTTATTCCAACGGTTCATGAAAAAATCATGGTACTAAAGGGAATGGATTGCAAATCTCCAATGTTAAACGGCAAGATAAATGACTTGATACAAATAAGTAGGAACCAAGAAGTAAAAGCGATTAAATCAAAGCTTAAAGAAATTGTGCCGGAATATAACCCGGCTTAACACGTGTTCGTTTGACAGAATCGACACGAATTACCTGTTTGGAATAAAACTTAAGAGACCTTAACAAAAGCCGTAAACATGGGAATTCCCCCAGATGCGGCTTTTTTTGTATAACATTAGGCATATTACGCCGTGTAGCATGGCGATAAAGATCTTGACATCTTTTCGCTTTGTCTATTTAACTATTTTCCATCCAGAAATTGCCCTTTTCCGCAATCTCTGCGTCAATCTGTGGAATCACTTGTGCGGCGTACCACTTGTACGCCTCCGCGGTATTCCTTGATTTCCTTGACCTTGCGAAAAATTGCTCATTTCTGCATTGGAAACTTAATTTGTTCCCAATATAGATTTATGGATGGGCACTAACTAAATTTTATTAATAAAACGATGCTTCTGAGGAGAGACCTTTGAAAAATGTTCAATTATGCCTGTTCCATTAAATCCGTATTTAATATTTAACACGGGTTCAAGGCCTGCCTCCGGAATTTGGCAAAAGAGATCGTGCTTTAAAATTTTCAAAACCTGTAAAAAGAAATTTAATATGAAACATCAATGTACATCAAAAATAGAGAAACTTCTGCAAAAAGGGGTTAAGATTCCCAATCCTCAAAGTATTGAAATCGGACCTGAAGTTGACACGGATAGAATTTCCGGTGATGGGGTTATTATTCATGCGGGGTGCAAACTGTATGGAGGGTCGACTCTTATTTTACGAGGCACAACGCTGGGGCATGAAGGTCCTGTGATCATTGAAAACTGTCAGCTTGGATCTCAGGTTGAGCTAAAAGCCGGCTTTTTCAGTAATGCCGTTTTTCTGAAGAAATCGGTTATGGGTTCGGGTTCCAATGTTAGGGAGGGAACAATACTTGAAGAAGAGTCGAGCGCTGCCCACACGGTGGGCTTGAAACAGACCATTCTTTTCCCTTTTGTGACTTTGGGGAGTCTGATCAATTTTTGTGACTGTTTAATGTCCGGTGGCACAAGCCGGAAGAACCACAGTGAAGTCGGAAGTTCTTACATCCATTTCAACTATACTCCAAATCAAGACAAAGCCACTCCGTCTTTATTTGGTGACGTACCCAGAGGAGTCATGCTGAATCAGCGCCCGATATTTTTAGGAGGGCAGGGCGGTATTGTGGGTCCGTGCCGTCTGGAATTCGGTACTGTCACCGCAGCCGGTTCAATCGTCCGAAAGGACGAATTAAGGCCAAGCCGGCTGCTTATCGGAAATATGGCCAAGGGTGGAAGTATGCCGTTTTCGTCTGGAGTATATTATAATATCAAACGGATAACGGTTAATAACATTATTTATATTGCGAACCTGATGGCTCTTGAGCACTGGTATGCTCATGTACGCTCACAGTTTATATCAGATGATTTCCCGAAACCTCTTTTTGACGGCCTTCAAGAAAAGCTCGATATGGCCATTGGTGAAAGAATACATCGATTAAAAGTGCTAAGCCAAAAAATGTTTGATTCGGTGCAAGCCTATCAATCCCATGAAAAAGGAAATGAGTCATACCTCGTTCTGCAGCAGAAGAACGAGCTTCTTAAAAAATGGTCTGAGATGGAAGAATATTTTAAATCTCAGCGCGATGCAGAAGAAAACAAGAGGTTGAGAGATGTTTTTCTGAAAAAACTCGATCTTGGTATTAAAACATCAGGCAAGGATTACATTTTAGTAATAAAAGGACTGTCAGTTGAAGACGCAAAAGCTGGCACCGATTGGCTTCAAGCGATTGTGGACCATATAACTGCCGGGGTGCTTAAGATCATACCGTCATTTTGTTGATTATCATTTGTAAAAATAAATAATTATGGGTAAATTATTTGGCACAGATGGAATAAGGGGTATTGCCAACCAATATCCGATGACTCCTGAAATGGCCATAGCCATTGGAAGAGCTGTTGCGGCAATTTTCAAAGAAGATGATAAGCAATCAAAAATTGTTATCGGTAAGGATACTCGTATTTCCGGGGATATGCTGGAACATGCTTTGATCTCCGGCATCTGCTCCATGGGCGTTGATGCATATCTTACTGGGATTCTGCCCACCCCCGGCGTGGCTTTTATGACGTCTTCAATAGGAGCAAATGCCGGCATTGTAATTTCCGCATCTCACAACCCTTATTATGATAATGGAATAAAAATCTTTAAAGCCAACGGTTACAAGCTTTCCGATGAAGAGGAAGATGAAATAGAACGGTTTGTATTTAATCAGAGCATTGTTTCAATATCAAAGTCCGTGCGGGATACCGGCCGTGTTTTTGAAATCGATGATGCTGGCATCGCATATTGTAATTTTTTGAAACAAACCGTTTCTGAGAATTTTTATTTCAAAGACATAAAGATCATAATGGATTGTTCAAACGGTGCGACCTTTGAAGTTGCACCGGCAATTTTTAACGAACTTGGCGCAAAAGTTACAACCCTTTCTGTTACTCCCGATGGTAAAAATATTAAT
>JASFHC010000164.1:0-5809 GCA_050123435.1 Desulfobacterales bacterium | reverse complement strand
AAATTAGATATCGAGAATAAGAAGGGCACATTATAAAAGACAATGAATGAAAAATCATGTGAAGAAAAAGACGATCATAAAAAGTCAATCATAGGCATAGTAACAGCCAAAAAATGTGAATGCTGTGGTCATCATGAGGTTGGTATTACATCACGAGCCGGAAAATATATTCCTTTTAAACCGGGAATGACGGTGAAAATTATTGAAAAAAAGGATGATTAAGATCAATTAAGATATATTGAGAAACAGAACTTATGAAATATAAAGCAGTACTTTTTGACCTCGACGGCACATTGATAGACACGGTATATGACATTGGTGATGCTGCAAATAGAGTTTTATCAAACCGGGGTTTGCCAACGCATTCAATTTCAACCTACCGATTGTTTATTGGTGAAGGTGTAAGAATGCTTCTCACCCGTGCATTGCCGGAAGAAAGTCGCACCCAAGACCTCATAACTGCCTGTCTAAAAGAATTTATCGAAGATTACAGATACAATTATAATGTAAAGACCAACCTATACGACGGCATTCCTGAACTATTGGATATATTAAAACTGAGGGGTTTAAAACTTGCGATTTTATCAAATAAGCCTGACCCGATTACCAAGGACTGTGTAGCATTCTTTTTATCAGAATGGAATTTCGATGTTGTTTTGGGACAGCATGACTCAATTCCTCGAAAACCCGATCCACAGGGCGCTCTTAAAGTTGCCCAAAGACTTGCAATACCGCCCTCCAATTTTATTTACCTTGGAGATACAGCTATTGATATGAAAACCGCTGGTTCTGCGGGTATGTTCCCCGTTGGAGCGCTATGGGGGTTTCGCTCTTTAGCAGAATTGAAGGAAAACGGGGCGCGTGCCCTCATTGAGGCGCCCATACAACTTATAGATGTTATACCAACATGATTAAAAAAATCATATCAGGCGGTCAAACCGAGACAGATCAGGCAGTCCTTGATGTTGCAATAAAGATGGGATTTTCCCATGGCGGGTGGATTCCGAAGGGACGGATTACCAAGACAGGAACACTGCCCGGCAAATATAGGCTTAAAGAAATGCCCACCGATAATTATTACGAATGTATCGAACAGAACATAAAAGACTCAAAAGGAACGCTTATAATATCATACGGAAAATTAACCGGTGATTCTGATTATGCCAGGAAGATCACTTTGCAACATAAACGCCAGCTGCTTGGGATAGACCTTAAGCAAACCATTGCCTTAGAAGCGGCATCTTTAATTAAAGATTGGATCCAACTGAGGCATATCGATGTGTTATATGTAATCGGTCCGAGTGCGGACAAAAATCCTGATGCAGAAAAACACATAGCAGGTATGGTTGAGGGTGCATTAATATTGGACCTAATGCATGCCTCTCTCGATTCTAATATAACCAATTTTTCTGACAAAGACTATTTTGAGAAACTTCCCAGCCTTCCAAAAACAGTAAATCAAGCTGTTGACATATTACTGTCGAAAATGGCGCTCAAGGATAAGGTTATCATAGCGAACATGACATATGGTGAGTTGGTTGAACTCAATTTAAATTTGGGTGCTTATATCAAAAATATATTCCGGCTTTGGTCTGGCAATAATGAACTCATGGAATCTTGCAGGTTTGTGACCAAAGATAAAAAATTAAATGAAGACGGTGCATGCTTTGCTATTATTGAAACACTATGGGAAAGATTACGGAAGACACATAAAATTAGAGTGGTGAAATAAAAGAGAGAGTTAAGAGGGATTAAACCACATTAATTCCAAAAGGTGTTACGCGAATAACCGACATCATTAAATTCTACCAGTTTAAAAAGATCGATGGGAAAACTGTGAAAGTGCCTGATGGTTTCCAAAGAGTTTTACAAAAGCACAAAAAAAATTTTCACATAATTCACAACAGAAAACGGCGAGAGCCTTCTGTAATTCATATTTAACGAGGACAATTATGCAAGCATTTGAAAGCCGACTTGAAAAAGTTCATGCCTTAATAGTTGCCATACGGGCAAATCGTGATAATCTGGTAGAGGTTGCGGTGAAGGACACCGGTTTTACCTGCCGTGAATGCAATGTGGAAGTGGATGGAATTCTTAACGACCTGCAGGGGTTCGAAGCTATGGCCCAGATTTTAGCTTTTCGGCAGCCGGTTTGTGAGCCTGGCCAAACCGTTGCTCTGGTACTGCCTTACAACGGAAGTGCTTGGCTGAATACCGCCATTGTATCCGTATACATAGTGGGAAATCCGTTACGGGTAAAGTTCGCTTCACGAGATTCCGGTATCGCCCGCCTCACAGAGTCTCTTTACCGGCCCATCTTCGGCGATACCATCCACTTTGATTATTCCGACGGTAGAACATTCCTCCAGAAAGCTATGACCGACCCTGCAACGCCGGCTATTTGTTTGTTTGGTTCCGACGATTATGCTGGTCAGTACCTGGCTGCAATAAAAGAACAGGGAAAGAAATTCGTCTTTGAAGGGCCAGGCAAAGACCCATTCATTGTTCTGCCCGGTGCTGATCTGGAAACCGCGGCCCGAGAGCTTGCCTACTGTAAATACATTTACGCCGGACAGACCTGCACGGCCCCGGAACGTGTGTATGTGCACCAGTCCATTCATGATGATTTTTTAGAACTGTTTCTTGACTTCAGCCGGGCCGTGAAGGTTGGCGATCCTTCAAACCCTACGACCGAGATGGGGCCGATAGCCAGTATCAACGTCGTGAAATCCATCAAGGATCAATTAAATGATGCCGTCCAACGGGGCGCACAGATAGCTCTTGGCGGGAAGATTCAAGGAAACTGGGTTTATCCTACAGTGGTTATCAACGCCCGCCACGATATGCTGGGAATGCAGGAAGAGACCTTCGGGCCTGTGTCGTTTATTCGTGCTTTCCACGATACTGAAGAAGTCCTTCAACTGGCCCGTGACAACCGTTACGGTCTGAGAGTTTCCGTTTACGGAGATAATTCTGCCGCAACCTTGGCAGAGAAACTGATCGGTGAGCCTTACTGCCACCGGGTTTCTGAAATAACTTACGGGCGTTTCGGCACCGCGGGGGTAAATCAGCCCCAGTCAGAAATCTGGGTAGACGCTTTTGTTTCAAAACCTGTCGGGGGTTATGGTGTTTCAGGCTGGATTTGGGAAACGGTTAAGAATGAATTCATCATCAAACAGGGACCTAAATTGTTAAGTTTAGAAACATCTTACCCCAAAGAATAAAGAATTTACATACAACGGGAAATCATCTGACATGCCCAAACCCAATTTTCTATTAATTGGTGCACAAAAATCGGCCACTACCAGCATTAGCGTGATGCTCTCGAACCATCCTGACGTTATGGTTGTCAAAGGAAAGGAGCCACATTTTTTCTCCGAAGACCGTCAATACGCCCGCGGTTGGGACTGGTACCTGTCCCTTTTTTCACACTATAACGGGGAAAGAGCTATTGTGGATGCGTCCACGTCATACTCACGCGCAAGGGCCTTTCCAAACACAATATCGCGTATTATTAAGCATGTTCCGGACGCAAAAATTCTTTACTCAGTCCGTCATCCCCTTGATCGAATGGTATCGGCTTACATCGAGTGGATGACCACGCCGGGATTTCAGTCCCTTAAAAAGTCCATAAATGATATGGTTCGCAGAGAGCCAAACATTATCGAATCGAGCCGTTACTGGAAAAATATCAGTATTTACAGAAAGTATTTTTCGGACCGTCACATCAAGATCATATGGTTCGATGAATACGTTGCTGATCCGGATGCAGTACTGGCAGATGTGTTCAAGTTTATGGGGGTAGATCCTTCCATTAAGATTCAGCATTCCCATTTGGCCATCGCTTCTAGCGAAAGTAGAATCGAAAAGATGCAAGAGGTCAGCCGACCCGTCCATATTGATACAACCTGGAATCCAACGGATCGACAATGGGTAATAGAGCATATCGGCGACGACACAAAAAAATTCCTTAACTGGTGTGGAAGGCCGACGGACTATTGGCGACTCGACGCCAATGACAAGACCTGGTCTTCGAAAATATAAGTTATTTACATATTGCTTAATAACATCTAAACCCCTTGAAATCGTAAGAGATTTTGTATAATTTGATCATTGACAATGCGCTTGACTGCCGATATTTGATTTTTAATTTGCCAGTATGTCGGGTATCATTGTCACTATATACCGGATGATCCCATACAATGAGTCGCTCCACCATCTTTGCAGACCTGCTGATCGTCATTACCTTTGCGGTGGTGACGTTCAGTTTGTGGGCCTATTTCAACCGCCCTTTGCCTGAGCCGCCCTGGCCGAATAACATACAGGGCTTTTCCTTTTCCCCATTCCGTGCCGATCAAGACGGAATTACCCGCGACTACCCATCGAAGAAAGAAATCGAGGAGGATCTCGAACGGTTATCCGGCAAAACCTATGCCGTTCGAACTTACAGTGTTGACGGTCCTCTGAGCCAGGTTCCTGCGCTGGCAGACAAACATAACATTAACTTGGCACTTGGGGTCTGGATCGGCGATGATAAGGCACGCAATCACCAGGAGGTTGAAACTGCCAAGCGACTGGCCTGGACCCACAGCAACGTTGTGCGTCTGATTGTGGGCAACGAAGTGGTACTCCGGGGGAATATGCCCAAGGAAGAACTTTTCGGGTACCTTGACTATTTGCGCGAGGCGGTTTGGCAGCCGGTGAGCACCGCCGAACCGTGGCACGTATGGATAAAGCATCCGGATTTGGTTCGTCACGTGGACTATATCGCCGTTCACATGCTTCCTTACTGGGAAGGGGTGCACGTGGATCGTGCGGTGGGTTACATTTTCGATAAGATAGACCTGCTGCAGCACACCTTTCCCGGTATGCCCATTGTGATTGCCGAGGTGGGCTGGCCCAGCAACGGCCGGACCCGCCAGTCCGCCGTGGCCTCTACCGCCAACGAGGCTCTGTTCCTGAGACGTTTTTTAAAACAAGCCGATCAGCGGCGCTACATCTATTACGTGATGGAGGCCTTCGACCAGCCATGGAAGGCAGCGGCCGAAGGCTCGGTGGGCGCCTACTGGGGCGTATATGACGTGCACCGTCAGCCCAAATTTCCTTTCACCGCACCGGTGGTCCGCATTCCCCACTGGAAAGTACTGGCCTTTTTGTCCGTAGTGGTGGCCTTGATTATTTTCAGCATGCTGTTGTTCGACAGACGCGCCATGCGTCGGGGCGGACGGAGTTTTCTGGCCATTGTGGCCTTTGCCGCGGCCACAGCCGCCGTGTGGGTCGTTAACGACTACAGTCGCCAGTACTTGTCCCCTTACATCCTACTTGTGGGCATGTTGCTGTTCCTGGGGATGATAGGTGTTATGCTAATGCTTCTGGCCGAGGCTCATGAGTGGGCCGAGGCGCACTGGGTACGTTACCGTACTCGCCTGTTCATTCCACAGGAAGCGGTTCCGTTCGTGGCGCCTAAAGTCTCTGTCCATGTGCCGATCTATAACGAACCCCCCGATATGGTCATCAAAACCCTGAACGCACTGGCGGCACTGGACTATCCAGACTTTGAAGTGATCGTCATCGACAACAACACCCAAGAGCCGGTGATTTGGCAGCCCGTCGAAGAACATTGCCGTAAGCTCGGCACGTCCTTTCGGTTCTTTCACGTCAATCCGCTGGCAGGATTCAAAGCCGGGGCTCTGAACTATGCCCTCGACCAGACAGCGCCGGATGCTCAGATCGTTGCCGTGATCGATAGCGACTACCAAGTCCATCAGGACTGGCTCAAGGACCTCGTATCTTTGTTTACCAACTCGCG
>JASFHC010000163.1:0-5828 GCA_050123435.1 Desulfobacterales bacterium | reverse complement strand
TGCAATCGGATCCGCCAACTTCTTCGGCTTTTTCGCCGTTACTACTTTTTTTTCTTCTGCCATTAGAGGTTCCTCCTCGTCGTTTTATCTTCTTTTGTGTATTCTGTTCAGCCGACCCAACATCTTACTGGTTTTGGATTTTTGCTCTTTTGCCGCGGTCATGGAAACTTTTTGGGGAGCCGCTTCTTTTTTGGCAAGCCGCGCTTCCCGTTCCTTGGCCCGCTGTTCGCGAATCGCTTCTTCTTCGGCTTCGCGTTTGGCCACGGCTTCGGCTTTTGCTTTGGCCTCGGCTTCGGCTTCGGCTTTTGCTTTGGCCTCGGCATCGGCTTTGGCTTTGGCCTCTGCCTCTGCTTTAGCTTTGGCTTCTGCTTCAGCTTTGGCTTTAGCCTCTTCCTCGGCTTTAACCTTAGCTTCTTCTTCAGCTTTGGCTTTGGCCTCCGCTTCAGCTTTGGCCTTGGCTTCTTCTTCAGCCTTATCTACCTCTTTTACCTCTTCTTTCTTGGGCGCCGCCTTCTTGGCAGGCTTTTTCTTTGGCGCGGCCTTCTTTTCGGCCTTAGGCGGTGCCTTTTTGGCCGGTGCAGCTTTCTTGGGTGCCTCTCCTTCAATGGTCAGATCCGGCTCCGGTGCCAAAGATGCAAAATCGATGTCAATATCATCCATCTGTTTGCTTATGGGAGCTATATCCGCAGCACTTCCGCCGTCTAAGGCCAGGTCGATAAACGCCTTGGTCAGCCTGACGGCCTCCGGGTGCCTCATGATCAGAACATTCGCCCCTGACACCAGGTAGATTACGGCAGTTACGGCTTCCATGAGAATGCCTCGTCTCTCCGGATCACCCAGCACCGGCGCTTCATCAGCGGTTTGTTTGGCTTCTTTACACTTCCATACCTCGTTGGCAAGATTGTTGATCATGGGAAGCTGCAGCTTGTCATCACCCTGGGTCAACGCCGCCATACCGAGCCGTTCCATTACGGAATAGGTGTACTCCAGCCCATAACCCAGACCGCCGGTGGTGGGATCGACGATCATACGATCCAGCGGCATTCCCAAATTTTCAAGCAGAATATTGACCTGCTTGGCAAGGTTAATATCGATGGGCGAGGATGAAATAACCGTGTGCCCATATCCCATGGCGGCAGCACCGATTCCCTTATGGTTCTTATCCTCAACCGGTCCTATTACCAGATTGGCGCCGTGGGTTTCTTCCGAAATTTTCTTTAAAACTTCCTCATCTTTCTCAATGTTGTTGGTACCCCATACAATCAATGGTACGTCAATGGCGTCAAGGACCTTTTTTACAGTTGCGGCGGCTTCTTCAGGACTGGCATCATTCGCATTCGGATCGGTGCTCTTTAACTGCAAAACGATCATCTCGGCACCGAACTCATCAACGCATTTCTTGGCCCAGGCCGCCGGATCTGATAGAACATCCTTAAAATGGCTGAGCGCAGCGTCCGGCCACTCATCCGGCTCTATATCCCAAACTTCCATAGCGATTACCGGTTTGTGGGGCATGTCTCCTTCAAAGGCATAAAAAGGATAGCACGTCTCACCACCGACGGTAACGGCATTGTCGCCTTTGCCAAGAGTAATCTCCTTTATGGCGCCGGTATAAGACTCTTTATATATTTCTAAGCCCAATGTTCCCTCCTTTAAACGATGAAAATTTAATGATTAAAAATTATTACGTTTCAACTCTTATCCACGGGTCCCGCATGAGCATCATCATCAAAAACCTCAGGACACCGATAAAAAATCCACCCCCTCCTTTCTTAATATGAATTTTGTTAAAAAATTATCTACATCGGTAGATTTGCAGCCATAGATCAAAAGAAGTTACAAACAGATTTACGAACAAATAAAAAACGTTATTTTCTTAGTGAAATTAATATGTTTCGACAATTTATATAAAAAAGAATTGCCTCTAAAACTCGACAAATAATGTTACTTATATTGAGATTGTTTTTTTGTCAATAGATGAGTTGAAATTATAAAATTTAATACGATTCGATTTCGTTAAACCTGCAGGTCAATTCAAGCAGTTCGCCGTCATGAACCGTGCGGGATTTATACGGTAAGCTTTTAAAAATTTTTATCATACCCTGGTTTCTGGGCATGGTATAAGCAACCAGACCAGAAATTCCATTTTCACGGGCAGCTTCACACAGTTTCTGCATCAAGATTTTTCCCAATCCTTTTCCCTGCCAGTCTTTACTCACGGAAAAGGCAACTTCCGCTGTGTTCGTAGCCTCGTCCAGCAGATATTCCCCAACGGCGACGACCTTTCCAAAACCAAATTCTCCAACAACCGCGAGAAGTGTTAAATTTTTGATATAGTCGATCTGGAACATTCTCTTCACATCGTCCCGAACAAACCGCGTCCTGGCCTGAAAAAATCTGGAATATATGTCATCTTTATCCTGGTTGTAAAAATGTTCCTGGATTCTTCTCTCATCCACCGGCTTAGCCGGTCTTATGGTGATCACATCACCACTAATCTCCCGTGTCTCTTCCAGTTTGATCGGATATATGCTGGAAGCCGATTCCGACAGTGTCCGTTCGGCACCGAGCAAATCCATTTTTTTGGCCTCGAACAAGAGCTCATCACGAAAATCAGGATGGGCAATGCTGATCATGGCCATGGCCCGTTCCTGCAAGCTCTTTCCAAACAGGTTTACCGCTCCGTATTCGGTAACCACGTATTGAACATCACCCCTTGGGACGACAACTGCAGTATCACTTAACATCGGGACAATCCTGCTTTTTTTATCATCCATGAATGTTGAGGTGAACATGAGTATGGATTTTCCCCCTTTAGATCGGGACGCTCCTCTGATAAAGTCGAGCATGCCGGTTACACCGGAAAAATAGTTGTAGGAGAGTGCATCAGCAGCAACCTGGCCGGTAAGATCAATGGCCATGGGCACATTCATGCAAATCATTCTGTTATGGCGGGAAATAATACCCGGGTCATTAACGTAGTCTGAAGGATGAAACTCAATGGCCGGATTATCATCAAGATATTCATAAAGATTTTTTGTTCCGATGGCACTGCTCGCAATTATCTTGCCTTCGTTAAATCCTTTTTTCCGGTTGGTAATCACCCCCATTGAAACCAGGCGCATGATATCGGTGGTAAGATATTGGGTGTGAACCCCGAGATCATTTTTATCGGAAAATGCCAGAAGGATGGCCTGTGGAGTTGCACCTGGACTGATCTGGATGGTCGAGCCGTCGTCAACAAGCCGTGCGATCAGCCGGCCAATAACATTGGCGGTCTCCAATTCGGGTAGCTCGCCAACGGTAAGAAGCTCCTCTTCATGCTCAACAATTACGTCCACATCGTTTACATGGATAAAGCTTCTGCCCAGCACACGGGGCATGCTGGAATTTACCTGGGCGATGACAAGATCGGCGGACTTGGCTGCAGCCATCGTTATATCCACCGAAATTCCAAGGCTCATCCATCCGAAATCATCCGGCTCAGATACTTGAATAAGGGCCACATGTATAGGCAGGCGCCGGGTCTCAAAAAGCTGAGGCACTGCAGAAAGGTTCATGGGCGTAATAAAACGCTTGTTTCGTGCAAGGCTTTTTGTCTTTGCGGATCCCAAGTAAAATGACCGGATATTAACGCTTTGGTCTTTTGTTTTATCCGCTATTAGGGTTAGCGGGGTACTTTCAAGGCTGAGCAGACGGACAATTTCAATGTCCGTAAACGTATCCGACGCTTGCGCAAGTTTCCTGACCAGATATTGAGGTTCTCCACAAGACGAACCGATAAAGACTCTTTGGCCGGGTTTAATTAAGCTGATGGCGTTTTCCCCGGAACGCTTCTTTTCAACATAATTATCGGCCCAATAGCTTGGCACGGGCATTTGGTCCCTCGGTGATCACTGGTTATGAGACCTTTGCAAAACGCCCCCTTTTGCCCAATTCCTGCGTCAGGCTCAAATTTTAATCCTCAAAATACTCCATGTATTCCTGCGGTTAAAATTTTCACCTTCCTTGGCCTTGAACAAAATTGAACGTTTTTCAAAGGTCTCTATTGGCCAACCACATAGCCCGTCTTTATTACCTTATCTGTTTGTAATTATCAAGAGAATAAAAGTGGTTAAGGGACGAATCCTCTCCAGTTATTGAGGCATTAGTGATGAACGGATTTGGATGATATTTTGGATTATATGTAGTAGTTCTTTGGAAGGGAAAAAATGTTAGAAGTTTTTAATTCTGCTCACCGGTGGTGTAATCCCGCATGAAATTATCCAGCTGTGACAATTGACTGTAATTCAGTTCATTAAATTGAATACCCGCTTGCCTTATTGAGAAAGTGCTGAATGGGAGTCTATTATCTATATGGAAATCCGAAATCTTTTTAGAAGGTACATCTCTTAAACAATACCCTATATTGCTCATAAATATATCAACCTTAAACGATTCATGAATTTGCTCTCCATCAACGATATAACTGAAAGCAAGCCCCCCCCTACTTATATTTTTGATTTGACCCAGTTTTGAGGAGCTGTTCTTGAGCAAAGCATATGCTCCTTCCTGGACCAAGAACCGTTTATGCTCCCTTCGCTCAACCATTTTTTCCGGGGGTATCATGGTTCATCCTTTAGCTGTTTCTATCACTTATAATTATCTGTTCGACATTTTGCAATCTAAAAATAATTTGTATCGTTAATTTTCTATAAAAAATTAATGTATTATGTTGCTTGAATATATAGAATTATATATATTGTATGTCAAGAAAAAAATAACACTATATATGGACACTGATTAAAATCCGTTTGATTTGTGTTCAACAACGGGAAGGGTACTATGAATTAGAGCGTTTTAAAAACGGAAATATATACAATTATTGTCAATATTTTGTTGAAATCCTTTTTTTTTGACGCTAAAAATGTTCTTCAAGGCTTAAGTCGGATAAATTTATTGTTCTTCCAAATAGTTATCTTGCTAAAATTATAGAATATATCATCCGGGATTAAAAATTCGGATCTTCCGGATCAAGACGGAAGGTTTGGCTTAACTATTTCTTAATGTTGTAAAAAAATGCCGTAAACGTATTTGGAATTTTGGTGATTTGAAGAATATTAGAAAAAAATTCTGAAATATTAATCACTCAGATTTGAAAAGGAGCAATAAATGGGTAACTGTCAATTCTGTGGTTCAGCGCACAATGTCGGATTTATTTCAACCCGTTTTGCGGGCACAGACGGTGTTTCCCTGGAAACAGCCAAATGGGCGACTGTTTTTCAAAGACAAGGATTTCGCTGTTTCTTTTTTGCCGGCGAGCTCGATCGTCCACCCGACTGTTCCTACCTGGCAGAAGAAGCTCACTTTACCCATCCGGATATCAAAGATATTTATAATAAATGCTTTGGGGTTCATAAACGCAACCGGGAAGTTACCCAAAAAATTATGGCAATTAAAAGAAAATTAAAAGATGAATTATATAAATTCATCGAAAAATTTTCCATTGATCTTTTGGTTCCGGAAAATTCATTGACAATTCCGTTGAATATTCCCTTAGGTCTCGCCATTACCGAGCTTATTTCAGAGACCGGAATCCCCACGATAGCGCATCATCACGATTTTTTCTGGGAGCGCCAGCAGTTTTTGACAAATGCTGTATGGGAATACCTGAATATGGCATTTCCTCCCCATCTGCCGTCCATACGACATGTGACCATAAACTCTTCCGGTGACAATCAATTAAGCCTCAGAACCGGTATCTCGGCAGCCATTATTCCGAATGTCATGGACTTTGAAACCCCCCCTCCTCCGGTTGATGATTATACAAAAGATGTACGGCAATCACT
>JASFHC010000162.1:0-5911 GCA_050123435.1 Desulfobacterales bacterium | reverse complement strand
CTCCATGAAAAAACAAATGCAAAAAAAAAAACGGCGCCGGATAATATTTTCATTCAATGCTGCGGATGCCGGAAAAGTATCTTTGGTTGGAGAATTCAACAATTGGGACCCCAAAAAACACCCCATGAAATGCGACAATAACGGGTTATGGACAAAAACGGTCATGTTGGAACCGGGAATCTATGAATATAAATTTTTAGTGGACGAGGATTGGATGTTAGATGCTCAAAACGATCATTTCCGACTTAACTGTTATGGAACATTGAACAGTTTGATTACGGTTTCGTTTTGAGAGATTGACAGAAATAAGAATGGACATTCCGTGGAAAATCCTCTTATCATTTTGAGTCAATCAAAGAATCAACCGGCTGAATGAATAGGGGGCGGAACTTATGAAAAAGCTCATTGATACATTAACGATAATTATAGTATTGTTGAGTGCTTCCTTTTGCTGCTATTGCGTTAGCTTCATGTTGGGTATCGTATAGCTGTTTCTTAACCTAAATAAAGATGTGGTCCCGATAAATTTGGATACAATCATATTAGGTAAATAGATTTGTAATGATTACTGGTGAAAAAGACTTTATACGCCTTCCCGACCGAATTAGCGGGTTAGGTGAACTGGCATCCAATCTCTGGTGGAGCTGGCGTCCCAGAGCTCGTATGCTATTTAAAATGCTGGACCGTCAGGCATGGAAAGAAAGCGGACACAACCCGGATAAAATGCTGCGCGAATTATCGGCAGAAATATTGTTTTCCGCCGCCAAAAACCCGGAATACTTACGTCACTATGACGTAATGATGTCAATTTTCAAAAGTTACATGTCCAGAAAGGATTGTGCGCTGGTCAAAGACCCCCTCGAAGCGGGAACGATAGCGGTCGCTTATTTTTCGGCCGAATATGGTCTGCACCGCTCACTACCGTTTTACGCCGGCGGTCTCGGGTTTCTTGCCGGTGATTTTCTTAAAGAATGCAGTGACCTGAACATTCCCATGGTGGCCGTGGGCTTCATGTATCCCGAGGGTTATCTTCTTCAAAAAATTCGAGAGGATGGATGGCAGGAAAATATCAATGAGCCCTTTGAACGTGAAGCCGCCTCGATTTCACATGTGCTGGCAGAAAACGGAAGGCAGCTCATTGTCAAGGTCCCGCTAATCGATCCGCCCATTTATATTGCCGTGTGGAAAGTTGACGTGGGCGCCATTACTCTTTATCTTATGGATACGGATATCGAACAAAATGATCCTTGGAACCGGTCGTTTTCTGCACGGCTTTACTCCGGAGACCTTGAGCAGCGGTTGCGCCAGGAAATTGTTCTCGGTATCGGCGGTGACGAATTGCTGGAAAAACTGGGAATCCGCTATCGAATAATCCACCTGAACGAAGGCCATGCCGCCTTTGCATTGTTGGAAAGAATCAGGGACGCTATTAATGGCGGAATGACATTTGAAGAGGCCTTGAACAAGGTAAAACAAACCACTGTTTTTACGACTCACACGCCGGTGGCGGCCGGACATGATGTGTTCCCTTTTCATATGATGGAGAAATACTTTCGCCCCTATTGGTCTGATTTGGGATTGGACCGGGAAAGTTTTCTCCAACTGGGCACCCATCCGAAATATGCACAAGATGGGTTCAATATGACGGTTCTCGCACTAAACACATCGGCTTTTCACAATGCTGTGAGCCGGCGACATGCCGAGGTATCGCGGAAAATATGGCGGGACCTCTGGCCGGATAAACCGGTTGAAGAGATACCCATTGACGCCATAAACAACGGCGTTCATGTTCGCACATGGTTGGATCCGAAAATGAAACTATTATACGATCGTTATCTGGGTCCCGGATGGCTGGAGGATCACGATAATCCGTTTGTTTGGGAATTGATTGAAAAAATTCCGGATCAAGAGCTTTGGCAAACCCATTACTGGCTAAAAATCAAATTAATTGATGCGATTCGTGAGAGGTGCCGCAAAAGATGGGTAACCGATCATGGCAGCCCTTCAATTTTACTTTCGGGAGGAGCAATGTTGGATCCTTCGGTATTGACCATTGGATTCGCCCGCCGCTTTGCTACCTACAAACGTGCAGATCTCATTCTTTACGACCTTTCACGTCTGAAACAATTACTGAATGACCGCCGGCAACCGATTCAGATTATTTTTGCCGGAAAGGCCCACCCTTCGGACGAGCCCGGCAAGCGCATTCTGCAAAAAATTTATAACGCCTGCCGGGACCCCGAGATGGGCGGCCGGATCGCTTTTGTCGAAGACTATGGTGAGCAAATCGCCCAGTATCTGGTTCATGGTGTGGATGTCTGGCTCAACAATCCGCTTCCTCCCATGGAAGCCAGTGGTACCAGCGGTATGAAAGCCGCCTTGAATGGCGTTCCTCAGCTGAGCATATTGGACGGCTGGTGGATAGAGGGGTACAACGGTAAAAACGGATGGGCTTTCGGTGATAAGCTTATTGAAGGAAATCGAGACGCTGCTGATGCAGAAGCGATTTACTCCATTTTGGAAAATGAAATTATCCCTCTTTACTACCGGATTTCTGATGACGGTATTCCCAGAGAGTGGGTTCGGATTATGAAAGAGTCGATTAGAAGCAATGCGGCCCGGTTTTCATCCCGTCGAATGGTAAAAGAATATTTACAGAAATTCTACTCCAAAACCTTAAGATCAATGTGAATAGCCATATCCGCATTCAATCGCTGATGATAAGTTTTTTATAACCTAATTTACACTTTGTAGGGTTATAACCCAAACAGTATTTATCCCCTCCGTTTGAATGACCTGTGGCTCACTTCCTCAGATAAATAAGAAACGTGATGTAACAGATATATATCAAAGTACAAATGATGCCTTCCCACCGGTCCAGCGAGCGTTTTTTTCCGGTAAACATGAAGACAAAGAGCATAAGGCTTGCCAGGATTACCATGGCGATATCGATGTTGTTTGCAATGCTAAATGGCAAGGGATGGACGATAGAGCTTATGCCAAGGACGAAAAAGATATTGAAAATATTGGAACCGACCACATTACCGACGGCAATATCAACATTTTTACGATAGGCGGCCATAGCCGAGGTGGCCAGCTCCGGCAGCGATGTACCCACCGCCACCACGGTTAACCCCACCGTGGACTGGCTCAAGCCCAGTTTTACAGCCATATGCACGGCACCATTGACGATCCACTCCCCGCCCACAACTAAGCCGGCCAATCCCACGATCACCAGCCCGATGGATTTGATGGTTCCATGAGCCGTTTCGGGCACATGATCATCGATACCTTTTATTTCAAAAGCGATAGTTGTGGAATAGTATAGAAATATAATAAAAAATGAAAGGAGAATCAGACCGTCCGACCGTAGGAGAACAGAATGATTCTGTTTGTCTATGAGCCGGTCATTGGCCAGAAACGCTAGGACCACGGCTGCCAACAGGCTGAACGGAATTTCTTTCCAAACGGTGCCCTTGGATACGGCCAGCGGATATATGATGGCGGATATCCCTAAAATCAAAAACACATTGGCGATATTGCTTCCCAGAACGTTGCCAATGGCGATGTCGGTGGTTCCCTTGGCGCCGGCAACGATATTGACAAACAGTTCCGGCGCGGACGTGCCGAAAGCAACAACGGTCAAGCCGATCGCCAAATCGGAAATGTTGAGCCGCCTGGCGATGGAAGTTGCTCCTTTAACGAGAAAATCGGCCCCTTTGATCAGTAAAACAAATCCTATTATAAGCAAAGCATAAGGCAGCATTGAAAATTAATTTCCAAAACCTCAAATGCGGGAGATCATCCGAGCGAAGTATCCGTTTTTTTTCTACCCATCAATAAAGAGGACAGCACGCCGATGATGAATCCGATCAGGGCCGTTAAAAAAAGCAGCACCGCCCTGGGCATGGTTATGGTTAAAAAGAGAATGTTCGTTTGGACCCTCTCGGTGTTTTGCAGAACCACGATTCCGATGAAAAGGGCCAATACGAGTATTCCGATCATCTTGGCACGTTTCATTTAAATTTATCCTTTTTAAGGTACAAGCCACAGGGCCGCATCTTTATAATCTTGCAGCACCTTACGGGAAACACTGCCCAGAGTGTAGTCTTCCACATTGGTAGCTCCCCGGCGCCCCAGAACGATAGTCCCGCAGCCAGACTTACGGGCTATATCCAAAATGTCGGCAGCGGCACTTCGGCCTCCGTCGACAATGCGGCTTGAAATCTTCGATTTGTCCAAGCCGGCCTTTATCAGCATTTCTTTTGCTTTTTGCATGTAAGGAGCAATTTCACGACCGGCAGCACTTCTCCACATGGATTCCAATCCTGAAACGGTTTCAACCGCCTCCCTTGAGAAAAATCTCATTAGGTTGCGTTTAGAATAAAATAGCGTCACCGGGCAATCAGTACCGTATAGCATGAATGCTGCATGATCCACGGCCCTCAGAGCATTTTCAGAGTTATCCATGGCGATGATGACCGGTTTTGAGCGAACATCCCCCTTGATCATCCATACCGGACAGATACGGCTAAGTTCCAAAACCTTGTTGGCTGTCTCTCCCATGAAAAAAGCCTCGATACGGCTTCGTCCCCGCGTATTGAGCACAATGGCATCCATACGTTTTTTTTCCGACCAACCACAAATGTCACGGGCGATCCCCACTTGTTTTTTGAATTCGACGATTTTGACCTTTTCTTCCTTAATCCCTTTATCCAGTAGGGCCTTTTTGCCGGCAGAAAGTGTTTTGGCGGCCATTTGTTTATTGCGGCTTTCCAGTTCCCTGACCTGCCGGGCCGTATTCGGATCTTTTTTGCTTTCTTCCAACAGAATCGGCGGCCCGCCCGGCAACACATGAAACAGGTTGACAACTAGGTTATGCTGAGTGCCGAAAACGAGCAGGAGATAGTTCAGGGCTTTTAACGCGGTCGGGCTGCCGTCCAGCGGTACGACAACAGATTTGGTAATATCAGTGCTCATCATTTGTCTCCTTTGGAAACGTTTTAAAACAATTTTTATTAAAATTTAGTCGATCTTAGATTGATGGTCAATTCCATTTCACCAGGTTCTGCAGATTTGGAGATTTTAAAACCCAGTTTTCGACCCAGGGCCAACATACCGTCGTTTTCCTGCAAAACGGTGCCCCATACCGTTTCAATACCGCGATTTTTTGCAATCCTGAGGCTTATTTCCAGCAGACGGGCTCCTACTCCTTTTCCCTGCCAGGGGTCCCCTACCAGAATGGCGAATTCGGCACGTTTGCCGTCAGGATCGGTGATAAGACGCGCCACACCTAACATCCTTTCCTCTCCCTTATCTCCTTCATCAAAAGCCACTAGGTCGATTTCACGGTCATAATCTACCTGGGTAAATCGCACGAGCATGGAATGGGGGAGTGACTTCAGATGACCGAAAAATCGGTAGTAGATACTGGTGGGCGACAACGTATCGAAAAGATTCACCAAAAGGGGAGCATCTTCCGGCCGGATGGGACGAACGAAAATCCAAAGGCTGCCCGAAGTGACTTCCCGGGATTCGAGTTCGGCCGGATAGGGGCTGATGACCAGGTGAAGAGGAGAGGGTCGTTTAGGGGATGCCAGGATAACTCGCGCATCCACCACCCAAGGTTTGCCCTTACGGACCATAACCGGGTTCATGTCCAGCTCGACAATTTCCGGAAAATCAACGAGCAGTTGTGACAGACGCAGAATCATCTCCTCTATCAATTCCATATCGGCGGGTGGCCGGTTGCGGTATCCTTTCAGAAGGGCGTATATTTTGGTGTTTTCCATTAACCGGCGGGCAAGTAAAACATTGAGCGGCGGCAGACCGATGGCACGATCTTGGAGGGCTTCTGTAAAAATTCCACCCATGCCGAAAAGAATTACCGGACCAAAGTTTTCGTCCTGTT
>JASFHC010000161.1:0-5966 GCA_050123435.1 Desulfobacterales bacterium | reverse complement strand
CCCTCGGTCCAACACAGAAATTGGGCCTGAGGGGAGGTTTTGAAACCACTTCTATCGAAATTCGAGTCTGAATCGAAGCCCGCCGCCATAATGTCCCTCCGTATCCTGGAAGGTGTTCATTAACAATCGCTCAAGAAATTTATATTCCGTGATCACTTGCTGGATGACCTTGGCATTTTTTGTCTGCACGCCGTATTTGACCGTTATTCTTCTGGACAGCTCTTTACCGACCGTCACTTTAACCTCATCCGACGCATCAGGTTCTTCTCCTTGCTTATATTCCAGCTCTACAACATCCAGACCGGTGGCATCCTTGATTTGTTTTTGAGCGGTTTCAGCAAGAACATCGGCCAGTATTTGTCCCGAAGACCGAGCCAAACCGTCTTCTTCTGAGATCAGTTCCCGTGTTGTTTTCCCGGTTATCAACAAAGAGAGAATATCCTCCTCTCTTTCTGACGGGTTGGAAGAAAGATTAAACTTAAAATTGTCCGGTGTCCCGGAGATATTCAAAAAAACGGTCCATTCCCGAACCATGACTTCGCTGATCACATCAATGGCCGGCTCAATTTTATACGGGTTGGTGAAATCAAAGACACCTCTTTTGACATTAAATTCCTTTTTTTGGAAATAGACGGTTCCGGATTCTACTTGGGCCCTTCCGCTGATCAAAGGATGATTCACCGATCCGTGGATGCGAAGATCCGGCTTGATAGCCAATAAGGCCATATTATTGTCTATGACAAAGGGCTCTCTGTAACGGGTCGTAATGTCAAGACTCATATTTTTAAAAAAAGGCCAGGAGATATCAGTTGTTGCCAAGGCTTCTTCCCGGGAGGTTTTACCGAGGCTTTCCGTAAGATTTAGCCGTATATCTTTATAATACTTTCCCTCAATCATTTGAATGTCTCCCGAGACGAGAGATTTTTCAGGGGTGCCTTTGATATCCAGTTCGGCGCTCAAACGGATTTCCAAGGTGTCGGGAATCACAACCGGAAGATCATGAGCTTTTAATTTAATTTTCATCCTCGAGAGGCGATATGCCTTAAGATCAATAGCACCATATAGTTGAAAACTGCCGGTGTCCAACATCCCCCGGATGTTATCGAGAACAATGGCTTGGGGGCTTACCTGAAACCTGCCGTTCAGGTCGTGCATCCGTTGAAAAAGGCCGGGGACCGTCATGCTGCAATTTATAATTTCAGCATCGGCACGCACGTCCGGCTGCGAGACGTTTCCGTTCACGTTGAGAAAAAGGCGCACTTCACCAGCGGTATTGGGGAAAACATCTGTAAAAAACGATAGTATCTCCAAAGGAACGGTACCGTGGGCGTTAATATCAAGGTCGCCAAACAGTGTGCCGTTACCTTTAATCTCCATAACACCCCGTTCAATCAGATTTAGGCGGACACCGGGGATCGAAATTTCACCATTCTTTAAAAAAGCTTTGAAGTCAAGGGATCGGATCAATTCTGTTTGATTCGAAAAAATCTCAATCCGAGAAATATGGGCCGATCCTTTTACCTGATCCGGTTTCCTGGCGTTGCCATGGACTTGGATTTTTCCGGTCATGAAACCATTCAGTTTTCTTTGGCCGTAGATTTTTAAATAAGGGGTTAAATTGGTGTTATCAAACCCGGCGGATGCCGAAAATGCTTGGGTCTGCAGATGATAAGTGGCATCCAAAACAAAGTTCTGCCCCCCTGAAATATATGCTGTATGGTCCGCAACTTCAATTTGGAAGTGCTCGTCTTCCAAGGGTTGGTTATTGAATCGCAACTCATTTAGAAGCACCTTTCCCTTGATTTGAGGATTTTCAAAATCTCCCTGTCCCCGCAACGCAAAAGAAATCTTGCCGGTATCGCCGTTTTCCAAGGGAAGCCCGCTCATGTATTTTAGGGAAATACCCTCGGAAGAAAGTCGTAAGTTATAATTTTTATTTAAAGACATCCAACCATGGACCAGAATTTTCTCGCCGGGGGCAATCACGATCTCAAAAGGGTTCAAATCGAGTCGATTACCGTCGAGATTTGATATGAGATGAACCCCCTGAAATTTCTGGGTGTAGACGTCGATATGTTCTCCTTTAAGATTCAAGTTTCCCCGGGGGTTTGCTGCGGACCCAAAGATATGGCCATTCAGAACAAATTTGCCCTTCATCCCTTGGATGAAATCTTCTATAAACAGCGTATCTCCCGTCAACGTAATATCTAAATAAGGAGTTTCAAAAATATGATAAGTTATGGGGTCATATATCCGAGCGGTACCGGAAATATTGAGCAATGAATTTTGGTTTTGAATTTTTCCATGGTCAACGGAAACCATGCCTTCAGAAAGTTGGATTTTTGCCTCCGCATTGCCGATTTTCACCAATTCAAATTCTAAATTTTTCCCCTGTAATTGAACAACCACTATCGGCGCAGGGGCCGTTCCGAATAGCTTGCCCCGGATATTCATCTTACCCAATGCGTTCACGCCCAACGGTGACAGTACTTCATTCAGATCGGGGGACTCCAATTTAAAATCAGCTGAGACCTTAAGGGAAGCAATGTCATAATTGCCGGTGACCTTAAGGTGAGTCCTGCCTGCCCGGGCATCAAGCTGTCGAATCCTAACACGTCCCTTTTCCATGCTTGCTTGTGCAGTTACTTTTACGTCAATGGGTGAAGATGCCTGCCCGGCAGACAATTTGTCTGCAAATAGTTCCATGGAGGTTTCAGCGGTGAGCGTCTTAGGATCAATTCCTGTTCCCTTTAGTGTCATTAAAGCGTTAATTGATCCCTTTAGGCTTGATCCCTCGGAGGACACTCTATCGAGCAATGTGTCTTCCTGGCGTATGGACAGTTCATAGGATATGGCATCCCAGTCAGGTGGGTGCGAGGTCAATCCGTGGGTAAAAACCTTTGTAAAGTTTACACTGCCGTTCAGGCCAAATCTACCCGCGCACGTATATAGGTTTAAGTCATTAATCGTCAGGCATCTGTCTTTAAGATGGCAGTTTATTTGAATTCGCTCAATCATTGTCCCGCCAATATTTCCGCCAAGAATTTCACACACAAGGCGAGCTTTTTGTTTTAAAAGATTTCCATCACTGATCGTCAGATTAACGTTTTGAAAAACCATCGGGTTCTTTTGTTTATCGGCAATGGCTTCTTTTGTTTTGTATTCAAAAAAACCGTTCATCACGTTAAGTTGCCGTATCACAATATTCAACGGAAAACCTGAATGCACGGGTTTTGATTCACTTTTTTTAGGGGTGTAAAGCGCTTGAACGAGATTTAAGTTCCCCAATCGATCCCTCACCAGATCTATTCGGGGATTTTCCAAAAACAAGTTCTGAACAAATAATTCTTTTTTGAAAAGTCGACTCCAAGATACACGCAGTAAAATACGGTCCAATTCAAGCAATTTATCCTTTGTGGGGGCACTGAGCCACACATTGTGCAATTCAACTTCACCTCTCCAAACCGAAAGGCGGCTCTTGGACCACGTTATTGTGCCGGGAATGGCCCGATTCACCTTTGCCTGGAGCTGTTGCTGTGCCTTGTCCGTATTGAGATAAAGCCTTACCCCTATTAATAAAAACAAGAAAACAGCAATGACCGCGACGACACCAATAAGGCTCCATTTAAAAAATTTCATAATCACCGTTCATTGTTCACAAACATTTAAAAAAAATGCCGCACAAAGGATTATGTTTATAATTGATAGAAAACATATTCAAGTATTAAGTATCAACTATGGGTATTCTATTGTTGTTCTAATAAATAAAGAAAGCGTAGGTGCTTCGAGATTCTGGCGGGGACTTTGAAGGATATCAGCCAGGCATTGGTCATTGGAACGCCATGGTTTGGAATCTGAGAATGGCTTTTTACACAAAGGGGCAACATCGAAGTCGCCGTCATTTATACTGACGGAGTTTTCAGGAGACGGTGTGTTGATTCACCCCATCCGCCACCTCCCGGCGTTTCGATCCGGAGACGATCTCCTTTTTTTAACGATGTGGAAAATTTACTCCCCTTTTCTTCGACTTCATTGTTTCTGATGAGAACATTTTTCCCCACAGCCCCGGGTCCTCCGCCGAAGAGGCCGTATGGCGGTGTTTTTCTTCTCTCAGAGAGGACCGTCACTTCAGCTTCCCAAAGCAGTTCGATCTCCCGGACAATGCCGTCTCCTCCCCGGTGAAGGCCTTGTCCGCCCGTTCCGCGGCGTATGGAATACTCGGCAACCAGGAATGGATAACTGTATTCAAGGGCCTCTACGGGGGTATTCAGCGTATTGGTCATATGGCTGTGCACCGCAGATTCCCCACGGCCTTTCGCCGATGCTCCCATCCCTCCCCCAATGGTTTCATAATATGCAAACGGCTTTTGGTTTCGAAAATCCACACCCCCGATGGTAACGTTATTCATGGTCCCCTGAGCGGCGGCAGGAATTGCATGAGGCACTGCCTTTGAAAGGGCACCCAGCACCACATCCACAATCCGCTGAGACAGTTCCACATTTCCCCCGGCCACAGCGGCCGGAAACCGAGCATCCACAATGGTTCCTTTTTGGGTCAGGACGGTGATGGGTCTGAGACATCCGGCATTGGTGGGAATATCTTTTAAGACCAGTGACCGAAACACATAAAGAACCGCTGAAAGAGTAATGGCGTATACGGCATTGATACTCCCCTGAACCTGGGAGTCACAGCCGCTGAAATCCAGGGTGACCTCATCCCCCTGAACAGTGATTGTTGCACGAATGGCTATCTTGTTATGCGAAATCCCGTCATCATCCATAACGTCTTCAAAATCATAAATTCCGTCCGGAATTTTTCGGATCGTTTTTCTGGTAAGGCGCTCCGCATAGTCCATCAGGTTGCAGGCATAGAACCGGACCGTCTCTAGACCGTATTTATCTATAAGCTCCTCGGTTCTGCGCACGCCCGTGATATTGGACATGATTTGGGAAGAAAAATCGCCCTCTCGTTCCGCCGGCGTCCTGACATTATTCAGTAAAAAATCCATGAGTTTTTTATCGATCTTCCCTTTTTCAACCAATTTTAGCGGTGGAATAATTATGCCCTCCTGGAAAATTGAAGTGGAAAGAGGCATGGAACCGGAAGCCATCCCTCCCACATCCGCATGATGCGCCCGGTTGGCCACGAAGAATTCAGGTGTTGGGCCATGAGAAAATACCGGTGCCACAAGAGTAATATCCGGCAAGTGAGTGCCTCCCTTAAACGGATCGTTCAAAATGACCATATCCCCTTTCTGGAACGCAACATTCCCAATGGCTGCCTTGACGGACAGGGGCATGGAACCCAGGTGTACCGGGATATGGGCCGCCTGGGCAATCATTTCTCCAGTGTGATCAAAAACAGCGCACGAAAGGTCCCGCCTCTCCTTGATATTGGGTGAAAACGCCGTCCGTATCAAAGTCACTCCCATTTCCTCTGAAATGGAAGCAAAGCGATTTTTAAAAACTTCCAGCAGGATGGGATTCACAGTCATCTCTCTCCTCCGACTTTTATATTGCCTATAATTAATTAAGGGGTAGGGAAGTTATTCTTTTAGAGTTCCAAATTAAGCGGAATGAATGATCCGCAACCACATCGTACACTGTTTGAGTGCATTAGGGATCGTTGGAGAAAAAAACATCGCTTTTATAAATTCGTAATAAAAAGATAAAAAATTTTATCTTACCTAAACCCGTTTATTTAAATTTTGATACATTGTTTTTTTCCTTACGAGCCCTTATGCATGAGTTTGTATGGTGTGGTTTCGGATTATTTATGGAGCGGTTGAATAAAAAAACTCCCCGACCCCTCCGTTATTTAAGACATTGAGACCTTTGAAAAACGTTCAATTTTGTTCAAAGCCAAGAAAGGCGAAAATTTTAACCACAGACATACATTGAGTATTTCGAGGATTAAAATTTGAGCCTGACGACGGAATTGGGCAAAAGGGGGCGTTTTTCAAAGG
>JASFHC010000160.1:0-5994 GCA_050123435.1 Desulfobacterales bacterium | reverse complement strand
TTATTTAAAAGAAACTGACCGGACCATTCTTTTAAATCCCGGTGAAATAATGGGAAAAGACGGTCTTCCAAGTTTCTGTCTTGTTGATACAGCTACGGGCAACGTTGAAAAAATCGAGTTGAGCAGACCTGGATAATGCCGGAAGAAAAATGAAAAAGATGCGTCTTGACTTTCAACAGCATGCCACTTAAATAAATATTCATGTTTTGGCAGTTTGGCGGATGGAATTGCCATGGACCCAGTTGCTGGAAACGCACCAAAGATTAATTTTTTATTAGGATGTTATATATGAAACAGAAAACTCTTTTTATATTTGCTCTCGTATGTTGCATTGTTTTTTTCCAAACCGGCGCTTTCGGAACCGAAAAGAACACCCTTGACGTGCCGTCCGCCTTTGTTCCGGAAACACGTTATAAGTTTGGACCGGTTTTAGAAGGCACTGAAATAACACACGATTTTATCGTGCAAAACAAGGGGGCCGCTCCGTTGAAGATTGAAAAAGTCAGAACCGGATGAGGGTGTGCTGCTGTCTCTTATACGAGGCAAATTCCTCCCGGCGGTGAGGGAAAAATTACCATTAAAGTCAATACCAATGGATATGGCGGCAGGACGTTAACAAAAAGAATAACGGTCAAAACCGATTCCCAGGTAACGCCCTTGTTATACTTGACGGTTATCGGCAATATCAATAATTTTGTTCGCATCATTCCCAATAGAATCACTTTGAGAGGTTTTGCCGGAGATCCTATTGTGAGAACGGTGAAAATAATTCCTGAAGAAAAGTATCCTTTCAAAATGGTTGGGGACCGGACCGTCCGTAAAAGATACATTCGCTATGAACTGGAGGAGGCCGAGCAATCGGAACAGAAAGAGTATGTTCTGACAGTGGCCAATCTCAAAAAACAAAAGGGACGCTACTTCGATACAATAAAATTAAAAACTGACAGCAACATACGACCGGAGATTAGAATCCCTGTGTACGGCAACATTCTTGACCGGCCGCCCGTCGGCAAAAAATAGACATGAAACATATTAAAATTGTTGCTTTTGACTGCGACGGCGTCATGTTTGACACAACAGAATCAAACACCGCTTACTATAATCAAATTTTGGACCATTTCGGCCGCCCGACCCTTACTGCCGAGCAGTTTGCATACTGTCACAGCCATACCGCAGACCAGGCAATTGCGAAACTGTTTCCCGATGAAGAGGGGTTCAGAGCGGCACAAGCCTATCGCAACCGCATGAGTTATATTCCGTTTTTAAAATATATGGAAATGGAACCGTATCTAAAGCCGTTAATCCAAAGGCTCCGGCCCAGATACAAAACCGCCGTTGCCACAAACCGATCAGACACAATGGACCGAGTTATCAGTGAACACGGTCTGGAAGGGTATTTTGATCTGGTTGTCTGTTCCAATGACGTAGATCATCCCAAACCACATCCTGATCAACTGATCAAGATTATAGAGCATTTCGGGTTAGAGCCACGTAATTCCCTTTATGTAGGAGATTCGGAGCTGGATGAAATGGCGGCAAAGGCAGCGGGGGTGCCCTTTGTGGCTTATAAAAACCGGTCTCTCTCCGCCGATTTTCATATCCAAAGCTTGAAACAAATCTCAGAGATTCTTGGGATATAAATGAAAACTGCTGCAGCCCATTTGATTCTTTTCATGATCTTGGTTTGTCCGGTGAAGGCCGCATTGGCCGGAAATATCGATGATATTCGATCTGTCGTATACGACTGGGCCGATTCCTGGCAAAACCGAAATATCCAGCGTTACGTGTCTTTCTATAGCCCGGAATTCCGGTCAAAAGGACTCGATTTTAATGGCTGGCTGCAAAAGAAAACCGTGTTTTTTCAAAGGCCCGGCCATATTCGTGTGGAAATATCCGACTTGTGGGTCTTTATCGAAGGCAAAAATGCCACCGCCAGATTTATTCAACGATATCAGGGCCCAAACATATCGGATGTGGGAGAAAAAACACTGGTACTGGTTTATTCTAAAGATCAATGGAGGATCGTCTCTGAACAGTGGACACCGCTGGCAATGCCTGTCCGAATGACCAAAAACCAGGCGATTTCTTTAAGCGGGAAAAAACATAATGCCAATAATCGACCATCTGAGACGGCTATCTGGAAATGTAAGATTGACGCGGGACCACCGAATAAAACCATTGTTAAAAGCATTAAACTCAAAACTGCAAAGGATCATGACGAGGTTTTTATTGCTTTGAATACTTTTTCTATTCCGGAAGTCCGGTCTATAGAAGGGGACAACCCACAAATTATGGTTACTATTAATAAGGTTTTTTCATGCATCGGACAGAACAGTATCCCGGTTAACGGGAGCCTAATCAAGAAGATACGAACCCACCGATACCGTGATACTGAAAAACTTCGCATTATTTTGGAACTCAAATATTCTGATGATTACATTATCGATCAGACCTATGATAGAACAGCAAACATTTACTCTATTGCAGTCAGATAAATTTTTCTATAACCCATTACACCCAATCCTTTTCCATAAAGGAAGGCTCACTCCTAATTATTCGGACTGCTATAGAGAGACCTTTGCAAAACGCCTCCTTTTGTCCAATTCCGGTGTCAGGCTCAAATTTTAATCCTCAAAATACTTGATGTATTCCTGCCTGCCCCGTAGGTCCGGCAGATCGTACTGGGGCGGTTAAAATTTTCGCCTTCCTTGACCTTGAACAAAATTGAACATTTTCCAAAGGTCTCATTGATTCCCTAAACCATTATGCTCCCCGCAGTCCGGACATTCCCAGGTTATACCGTTGCACGACATTCCCCAGAAATTTTCCAACATGCATTCCTGGCAAATGGTAAAGCCGCAGCGACATCTCCAGCAAAAAAGGTATTTCTTTTTGCAACAATAACAGTTGCTCTGCTTGGCTTTGCGGCGCTTTTCTCTATAAGCCGTTCTCGTTGCAGAGCCTCTCATGTTCAACCTTTATACACCTGTCCATAACAACATCAATCCCCGCTGCCGTCAATAGGTCCGCCGCTTCCCGGTTTTCTATATTAAGCTGCATCCAGAAAACCTTAGGTTTAAGCCGGATGGCCTCATGTGCATGGGGAACGATCTGTTCGGAATTTCTGAATACATTGACAATATCCACGGACTCTTTAATATCATCAATGGATCCATACGCTTTTTCCCCGAGAATTTCTTTTTGAGCAGGCCGGACCGGGATGATCCTGTACCCATGATCTTTTAGATATCCGGCGACCCTATTGGAGTCTCTTTCGGGTTTGGGACTCAAACCTAAAATTGCAATGGCCCTGGCGGTTTCGAGGATATTTTTAATTTCTTGGTCCCGGGTAATTATTCGACCGGTTTTCATGTTCAGATTCCTTAAGTGATCTTGCTGTTTTCGTTAATTGATGATAGAAACAGAATGGCCATTACAATAACTAAATTCAAAATTTAATGCAGTCAATTATTCATGTCAACCAATACCAATCCGTCATACGCAACCGAACTTATGAAAAAAAACAAAAAACTATATCTGATAGACGGAACCGCATACATTTACCGTGCCTATCACGCCATCCGGGGGCTGACCAATTCAAAGGGACTCCCCACCAATGCAGCTTTCGGATTTACCCGCATCCTAATAAAGCTTATTGAAGACCGGTCTCCGGAATATGTGGTCATGTTTTTTGATGCAAAGGGGCCGACGTTCAGGCATGAAATCTATGAAGATTACAAAGCCAACCGTCCTTCCATGCCGGAAGATTTGTCGGTTCAGATCCCGCATATCAAAAATATAACCCAAGGATTCAACATACCGGTTATGGAAATGCAGGGATTTGAGGCTGATGATCTTATCGGCACATTTCGACTCAGAGCCGAACACGCCGGGTTTTCCGTTGTAATGGTGACCGGGGATAAGGATTTCGTACAACTGGTAACAGATAATGCCATTATCTGGGACCCAATGAAAGACGAAACCATAGATATAAAAACCGTCAGAAAATCTTTTGGTGTTGAACCCAACCAGATGGTTGATGTCATGGGTCTTTCCGGCGATTCCTCGGATAATATTCCCGGTGTACCCGGTATCGGGCCAAAAACCGCCCTCACACTGATAAAGACGTTTGGCAGCATGGACCGTCTGTATGAACAACTGGATAAGATTACAAAGAAAAAGCAGCATCAAAACCTAATCCAATATAAGGCACAGGCCTTTTTAAGTAGAAAGCTGGTTAAAATTAACACCGACGTACCGGTTGCGTTCAACCCCGAGGACTTGAAGCTCAAGGAACCGGATCATACCAAACTCTCCTCTCTTTTTAAAATGCTCGAATTCAGGCAGTTGCAAAAGGACTTTCCCAAAAAGGCCGATCTTTCCAAAAAACAATATATTACTGTGTTGGGTATGGAATCTCTTTCTGATCTGGTCACGAGTCTTAACACATCTAATATATTTGCCGTGGATACCGAGACCACCTCCAAAGACCCCATGAAAGCCGAGCTTGTGGGTCTTTCCTTTGCGGTGAAATCTGATGAAGCCTTTTACATCCCTCTTGCCCATGATTATCCCGATGTGCCCGATCAGCTTGAGCTTAAAACCGTCTTGAATGTGCTGAAACCGGTGTTGGAAAACCCCGGTATCAAAAAAATCGGCCAGAACATAAAATATGACTGGATAGTTCTTAAGCACTACGATATCAACCTGGCCGGTGTTGTTTTTGATACCATGCTGGCGTCCTACCTGATTAACCCTTCAAAACGAGTCCACAACCTGGATCAGATCGCTCTGGATTTTTTGGATCATAAAACCATTACCTATGAAGATGTTGCCGGCAAAGGCAAAAAAGGTATTAGTTTTGCCGAGGTTTCCCTGGAAAAAGCCGGGCCTTATTCTTGCGAAGATGCGGATGTTGCCTTTTTGGCTTACCACGTTCTGAAGCCGATGCTGGAAAAACTGGATCTTATGGAACTTATGGAAAACGTGGAGATGCCCCTGGTACCGGTTTTGATGAAAATGGAAATGACCGGAATATGCGTGAACAGGGATAAGCTTCGGAATCTTTCAAAATCGTTTGAGCACCAGCTTGAACAGATTGAAACCAGCATCTATTCGATTGCAGGTGAAACATTCAACATAAGGTCATCCCAGCAGCTCGGATATATACTTTTTGAGAAACTAAAGCTGCCGGTTCAAAAGAAAACGGTAAAAAAAACCGGATATTCCACGGATGTTAGTGTTTTGACGGCGCTTGCAGACCAGCATGAACTTCCTGAACTCATTTTAAGACACAGGGCCCTTTCCAAGCTGAAATCCACCTATACCGACGCCTTGCTCGATCTTGTTCATCCGGAAACCGGGCGGATCCACACATCATACAATCAAACGGTCACGGCCACCGGCCGTCTAAGCAGCTCGGATCCTAATCTTCAGAATATTCCGATCCGAACCGAACAAGGCATGGAAATTCGCAAAGCATTTATTCCCCGGCAGGGCTGGACTCTGGTATCCGTCGATTATTCCCAAATAGAGCTGAGAATCCTGGCCCATTATGCCGATGATGAAATCCTTATAAAAGCCTTCAAAAATGACGAGGATATTCACACTCGAACCGCAACCGAAGTGTTTCAGGTTTTCCCATCATTTATTACGCCTGAACTGAGACGTCAGGCCAAAGTTATCAACTTCGGCATTATATATGGTATGAGTCCTTACGGTCTTTCCAAAGAACTTAACATAAGCCGAAAGATGGCCAAGACGTATATAGACAATTACTTCGCCAGGTATAGCGGTGTTAAAAGGTTTGTTGATCAGACGATCGCTATTGCCAGAGAGACCCAAAAGACAAGCACCCTATTGGGTCGAATCCGGCATTTACCGGATATCAACAGTGCCAACAAAACCGTTCGCGATTTTGCAGAGCGTATCGCCATCAACACGCCCATCCAGGGGACGGCAGCAGATCTCATAAAGCTCGCCATGATCCGTGTG
>JASFHC010000159.1:0-5998 GCA_050123435.1 Desulfobacterales bacterium | reverse complement strand
GCGCTTGTGGGCCTATTTCGCCATAATAACCGAGTGTCGCAAAGCGGACGGCACAACGTGTATACAACGGTATCCCATGATCGGTTATCTTGAGGGCAAACTTTTAAAAAAAGAGGGCGACAGGATACTGCTTCTTGCAAATCAGGTCGGATATGAAGTTCTGCTTCCTGCAATTGTCATGGAAACCTTCAGAGCAAAGAAAGTCGGTGACGACGTTTCCCTCTATATTTATTACCAGCAGACCGAACGACAGCCAAAGCCGGTGCTGATTGGTTTTAATCTGGAGGTGGAAAAAGAATTTTTTCAGCATTTCATTTCCGTAGAAGATATCGGTCCCCTCAAAGCGGTGAAGGCCCTGAACGTATCGGTCCGTGATATTGCACGAGCCATAGAATCCAAAGACATCCCTAAGCTTAAGCAATTAAAAGGCATCGGCGACCGGACCGCACGTAAAATAATTGCCACACTTGAAGGCAGAATGAATAAATTCGCATTGATCCGCGAATTGGAAAAAGTAAAAGCACCGGTGGTCGAGGACTTTTCTAAGCAGGTATTGGATGTCCTTATTCTTCAGCTGGGGCACAAGAGAACCGACGCTAAGAAGATGGTTGACCAGGCCATGAAACGTAACCGCGCCATCGCAACCCCTGAAGAACTCTTTGAAGAAGTATATCGGGGAGAAAATCCCTTGGAGTCATAACGTGCCAAAATTCATGGAGTAATGGCCCCGGTGAAATAGAAAAAAAGTTTCGCTGGGTAAAAATGATGGGAACAGTTCAATATCATCAGGTAATAAACCGGAGCTTTTAAGAAATTACTTATGGACGATATATTAAACCATAGTTCCGATAAGCAGGGAATTCTTGAAGGATCCAGTCTGCCCGTGGACCAGGAACCGGAAATCCTCTCTTTGAGGCCGGAGCATTTTTCAGACTATGTGGGCCAGGCAGAAATTGTGGAAGCCCTTAAAATCGCAATTGAAGCCGCCGTAAAACGAGATGAACCCGTGGATCATATTATTTTTCACGGGCCTCCGGGCCTGGGAAAAACAACCCTTGCCCATATCATTGCCAATGAAATGGGGGGCAATCTTATTACCACTGCCGGCCCTTCCCTTGAAAAGGGCGGCGATCTGATCGGCATTCTCACGCATCTCGAAGATAAAGACACGCTGTTTATAGATGAGATTCACCGAACCCCTAAAATTGTAGAGGAATTTCTGTATCCTGCCATGGAGGACTTTGCCATCGATTTTGTGTTTGACAAAGGCATCCATGCCCGCAGCCACAAATACCGGTTAAATCGCTTTACCCTAGTGGGCGCTACCACACGGGTCGGACTGTTATCCGCACCGCTAAGGGACCGGTTCGGTATTTTTAAAACCCTCGATTTTTACACAGAAGAAGATTTGGTCAACATCATTGAACGGTCGGCGGCGCTGCTTAAGGTGAGTATCGATAATCACGGTGCCATGGAACTTGCCAAACGATCCCGTGGAACGCCGCGGATTGTGAACAGACTGCTGAAGCGGGTAAGAGACTATGCTCAGGTACGAGCGGATGGAATCATTACTCGGGAAACCGTTGAGAAAGCCCTTTCTTTGGAAGGAGTTGACGAAAAGGGGCTGACCCATCTGGACCGCCGCTACCTGACAACAATTATTGAGTTTTATAAAGGGGGTCCGGTGGGCATTGAGGCCATCGCCGCAACCCTTCAGGAAGAAACGGATACGCTTGTGGATGTGGTTGAACCCTTTCTTTTAAAAATCGGAATGGTTACGAGAACCTCTTCAGGAAGAAAGGCGTCACAGGCTGCATGCCGTCATCTGGGGTTCAGCATCCAGAAAAAACTGTTTGAATAATTGATAGTCTCGCTAACCGTCCAGATTGAGACGGCAAAGTAAAAAGTTCAAGTTCAAGGCGTCGCGAATTTCGTGTAACGAGGCGTACTTATGTACGCCGCAGTGAACACTAAATCAAGCGCAACGCAAAAATTGGACTTTTTACGAAGCCGTCAATGATTTATCATGTCCATAATTACACTCCTGACTGATTTTGGTACCGAGGATGCATATGCGGGAATCATGAAGGGAGTTATCCTGTCCACAACCCCTTCAGCGGTGATTATCGATATTACCCATCATATTGATCCCCAGGACATCATCCAGGCCGCATACCTCATAAAAACTTCTTACAGATATTTCCCCGAGGGTACGGTCCATGTTATCGTTGTGGATCCGGAAGTGGGCAGCGACCGTGCCATCGTGGCCCTTGACATGATGGGCCATATTTTTCTCGCCCCGGATAACGGCGTGTTAACGCTGGTTATGGAGGAAGGCAAGATTGATTCCATTGTCCGCGTTGAGAATACGCGCTATTTTTTAAAAGCCGTGAGCCGCACTTTCCATGGCCGGGATATTTTTGCTCCAGTTGCTGCTCATTTATGCAGGGGCATGGATATACGAAACTTGGGGTCGCCCCTTGATCAGCAAAACCTGGTTCATCTTAACATAGACAAACCCTGTGTATCCGGAAAGGATCTCCTTGTGGGAACTGTGGTATGTTTTGATCGTTTTGGAAACTGCATTTCAAATATTGACGCAACCCATCTTAAAAAAATTTACGCCAGCAACTCCAGCAGAATGCTTATAATCAAAATCGGTAAAACTTCAATTAAAGGAGTATCGCTCAGCTATGCGGACGCGGAACCGAATCGTCCCCTTGCAATCATGGGCAGTTTCGGATATCTTGAGATAGCACTGAATCAAGGAAATGCAAGGCGCGCTTTGCAAATTGCAAAAGGAGATATCATCACTTTGGAATATGGTCAGGAGACGCATAGTGAAAAATGAATCCAAAGACTTTTCTATCATCGATAAGGAATTGACCATAGATGGTACGGTTTCTACCAACGGACGGTTGATTATCAAAGGGGTAGTCAAAGGAACCCTTGTCGGCAAAGATGTGGTGATTGCCGAGGAAGGAGCGGTTTACGCCGATGCCCAGGTGGACTCCATTACCATCGGAGGGATTTTTGAGGGGCAAATCAGGACTGCAAAAGAGTTGAGCATCCTTTCCACCGGAAGCTGCAAAGGGAAGATCGTGTGCAAGGATTTTTCGGTGGAGGCCGGCGGCATCTTGAACGCACATGTAACCTGCGTTACCGCCGGGGAACATATTTCAGAAAAGGATTCGTCAGCATCCGAAAAAAACAAATAGCCGGCCATCAACTTTTCCACAAGGGGATTTTATGAAAGATGTTAGAACAATCAGCACCAGCACCCGACTGTGTGCGGTTATCGGCAATCCTATTGCTCACAGCCTTTCTCCGGCAATTCACAATGCCGCTTTTGCGGAGCTAAACCTCGACTTCGTGTATCTGGCGTGCCGGGTCCAGGATGTAAAAAATGCATTGGCGGGCATGAGGGCCTTAGAGAACTTTCGCGGCATGAGCGTCACCATTCCGCATAAAATCCAAGCAATGAAATATGTAGATGACATTGCCGAAGCAGACCGCGGCATCGGTTCAATTAATACGGTTATTCATGAGAAGGACAGGCTGGTGGGGTTGGGAACGGACGGGCCGGGTGCGCTAAAGGCCCTTGTGGATGCGGGTATAGAAATTGACGGTAAACATATTCTGATGTTGGGTTCGGGGGGAGCCGCACGGGCCATTGCCTTTACCCTTGCCCTGAATACTAAGCCGGGAAAGATTACACTTTTGGATATTGACGAGCATATGCTTCAGCAATTGACTGCTGATTTAAAGGCCGGCACCAATGCTCCCGTTGCATCCGAGTTGCTGACCCAAAGCGCTCTTGCCGAAGCTATGGACACTGCGGATATCATCATTCACTGTACGCCGGTGGGTATGCATCCGAAAAAAGATGTCTCCTTGATTTCTGCCCGGTTATTTCGATCCGAGCAGGTGGTCTTTGACATTGTATATACCCCCCTTGAAACCAAACTGCTTGCCGATGCAAGGTCTCGGGGCCTTACCGTCATTTGCGGAGTCGAAATGTTTATTAACCAGGCGGTTTTGCAGTTTGAACGGTTTACCGGTGTTGACGCTCCCGTGGAGGTTATGCGTCGCGTGGTACTGGAGCATTTGAAATCATGAATATCGTATTGATCGGATATCGGGGCACCGGAAAAACTTTAGTGGGTGAGCTTCTGGCCGGGCGCCTTGGCATGACCTATATGGGGATGGATGCGCAAATCGTCAAAAAGGCGGGCATGCCCATTCCGGAAATTGTAGAAAACTCCGATTGGTCCAGGTTTCGCGATATAGAATCTGAAGTGTGCCGGGAATTGGCAGGTCTTGATAATATTATCATTGATACCGGCGGCGGGGTTATCGAACGACCGGAGAATATTGAGACCCTTCAAACCAACTCCCGGATATTTTGGTTAAGGGCTTCCGTGGATGCGATTGTCTCGAGAATTCAGGATGACAACCAACGGCCGGCCTTGACCCCCGGAAAAACTTTTACCGAAGAGGTCGCAGAAGTTTTAGAGCAACGGACTCCCAAATACAAGAGCGCCGCTCACCACGAAATTGATACAGACCCATTAACCCCTGAGCAGGTGACGGAAAAAATTATCCAAATCTGTGGCAAATAGGGTCTTGTACCGGTAGAACTGAAAAAGATGAACATCGGACGTTCAACATCGAATGGTGATAAAAAAACCACTCATGTTGCTTTTTTATTTGATTTTAAAAAAATTTGAGAAGCGAAGCGACATCATTATTTGACGTTCAATGTTCGATTTTGGATGTTCATTTTTTAATATGTTCGACGCTCATCTTTCAAAATAACTCCTTGTTATCCCGTCAATTGAACATTTTCGGCATATTTCTTCTCTTTTACCGCAAATAGGTTCTTGCACCGGCATACCGGGTCTTGAAATACTTCTTTGAAAGTGAGGTGGCACATATTCTCCGGCCTTTTCCCGGTGCATGTATAAATTTATTGTCTCCTGTATATATGCCCACATGAGAAACTCTTTTACGTTTGGAGGTGGCAAAAAAAACCAGATCCCCGCTTTTGAGTTGACCTTTCTTAATGGGAATACCTACCCTATACTGTTCTTTTGACGTACGCGGAAGATTCAGTCCGTTAATCCGGTATACCGCCATGGTAAGTCCGCTGCAATCAAAACCATTGTCCGGTGAGGAACCGCCCCATTGATACGGAAGACCGATAAAATGCCTGGCGGTTTCCACAATTTCGTTTCTGAGATAACGTCTGCCATATTTCCTCTGCTTTACCGCCGCATAATCATGAGGATTTACCAGGTAATACCCATGGATAATTCCCGCGGCACGAACGGTTTCAGCCTTTGTCCGGGCCGCCTCTTTTGAAGGAAAATCACCGAAACGAACCTTATAAATCCCTGTTTTGTGAACAAAATAATAGGCGACCACCCCATTTTTTTCTAAAATTTTAGTGAGCCGGATCGCGTTGTCCGGATTTGAGAAGGCCCCTATTTGGATAGAATAGCCCATCACGGCCAATCCTCTTTCCGGCATTTTAGGGCGCAAAGCACGTGGCACAGCAGATTTGCCGCCGCAACCCGCTGCCAGCAGGATGAAGAAGAACATACAAAAAACAGGGGTCCATTTCCGCTCAAGCGTTTTAAACCGGCGTTGTCTTGGCAAACTTTGTTTCATGACCAATCCATACTTCTTATTTCCTGGGACCAGCAATTCGGGGAGGTGGTTTTATCTCTTATATGTTGGATATCACAAAATTTTGAAGCCTCGGAAAGCCTATGATCGATTGCAGCTATACGGAAACGCATTTAGGGTAGTCTAAATTAATCATTGTCACTGCGCCCATTAGGAGGTTCCTTCAGGTTAAATATATATATTTTTGCTTCCCAACGAATTGTCTTTCAAAGTTTTTGGGGTGTCGACTTGGGCAGATTTATAATAGCCGCACTAATAGTTGGAAGAACTTACACACTATGATAGTTTAAAGGACGGGATCTGATTA
>JASFHC010000158.1:0-6026 GCA_050123435.1 Desulfobacterales bacterium | reverse complement strand
AGGCATCAATGGTCGCATGTTGGAAATGGTCATGGAAGATACGGAGAGCAACCCCACTAAAGCGGTTATGGCTCTGAAAAAAGTTTTGGAATCCCAAGACATAGTGGCCATAATCGGACCAACGCTTACCGGAACAGCTATGGCCATGAGAGGATTTATCGAAAAGGAAAAGATTCCAACCTTCATGCACTCGGGAGGAGATGTTATCTTGAAGGCTCCTCTGGATAAAAACGATCCAAACTCAAAACCCAAATGGACGTTTAAATCTCCGTATAAGGCTGCAGATGCAATGGGAAAGATCTGCCAGTTTATGAGCAAAAACGGCATTAAAAACATAGGATTTCTCTATTCCAACGAAGGATTCGGAAAAGACGGTCTCAAGAACGTAATGGTCCAGGCCCCCAAGTATGGCGTAACGGTTGCTGCCCAGGAGGCCTTTCAACCCAAGGATGTTGATATGACCGCCCAGTTGACACGCATCAACGCCAAAAACGTTGACGGAATCATCGCCTGGACTGTGGGTCCCGCCATGGGAATCATTGCCAAAAATGTCAAACAGTTGGGGATTAAGGCGCCTCTGTTTGAATGCCACGGCTCCGGAGATCCCATCTTCTGGAAGGTTGCCGGAGAGGCCGGAGAGGGTGTGATGATGCCTTCTACCAAAATCGTGGTTGGAGATCAACTTCCCGACACCGATATCCAAAAAAAGAAAATTTTAGATTATGTAAAGGCGTATAAAGAAAAATTCAACCATGAACCGGGAACTATGGTCGCCTATGGAGCGGATGCGGCCTTCATCGTTATTGATGCCATTAAAAAAGCCGGCCCGGACAGGGCTAAAATTCGGGATGCCATCGAAAATACCAAGGGATATGTGGGAATCAGCGGCATTTACAATATAACCCCTCAGGATCATAACGGATTATCAATGAAAGACATTGTTATGATCAAGGCCACCAAAGGAAGCTGGACACTGCTTGAATAGTTTTCAACCAGAAATGGCCCTTTTCCGCAATCTCTGCGTCAATCTGCGGAATACCTTGTGCGGCGTACTACGTGTACGCCTCCGCGGTATTCCTTGATTTCCTTGACCTTGCGAAAAATTGCTCATTTCTGCATTGGAAACTTAATTTGTACCCAATATAGATTTATAGATGAGAACTAATTAAAACGTTGATTCGTTTAAATCTTCCCTCCGATAGACCCAAGGTTAGTGGAGGAGACAGATCAAACGCGTTTGATTTCGGTACAGCGTAGCGACGGGGTGTTTCTCTTGGAAATCCACTGACTGTTTGAAGGGAGTTAGCACGCGTTAGTCCGAGCCGAATGGAATTATGACTAAAAAATCCGTGGGATAATTTGGCGACGAACTGTTCTTAACACCTCTGGAGCGGCTCGGGCTTACGGGTGCTTAAACACAAGTTTCAGTGGATTGGAAAGAGAAGCACCCCGTCGTAGAGCGTTCTACCTGTACTGGGATTCAAATGCGTTTGCCCTTTGGGAGGGAAGAGTAAAGGCTGACATTTATGGATTTATCACAACAAATCGCTCAGTATATCGTTACCGGTTTAACCATTGGTGCCATTTACGCCATTGTGGCCATGGGGTTTAATATTATCCATAACGCCACCGGAATTGTTAATTTTGCCCAGTGTGAATTCATATCCCTTGGCGGTATGTTTATGTACACACTGGTCGTTCTTCTCAAGGTTAAGCTGATTATTTCCTTTTTTATATCCACGGCCGGGGTTGCCCTCATAGGAGCCCTGATAGAGATAGGACCCATACGACATGCTCGGTCAAAAGAAATCATCGTTCTTATTTTTTTAACAATCGGGCTATCGGAAGTTCTTCGGGGAACCGCTCAGGAAATTTGGGGGACAGACAATGTCGGTGTTCCTGCCTTCTCCGGCGAAAACCCGATCCATCTCCTGGGAGGGGGTACCATAGTGCCCCAGCATATATGGATATTTGCGATTACCGTGCTGGTAATGCTGATGCTTCATTATTTTTTTAAGAAAACATTAATGGGCAAGGCCATGCGGGCAACAGCGGTGAATCGAAGAGCAGCCGCCTTGGCGGGCATCTCGGTAAATCGAATTACCCTTTTTTCCTTTGTTTTCAGCGGCGCCTTGGGTGCGGTGGCCGGGATAATAATAGCGCCGATTTCCACGACGTCCTATGATACGGGAATCATGCTCGGATTGAAGGGGTTTGCCGCAGCCATTCTCGGTGGATACGGAAACTTTGCAGGTGCAATACTGGGCGGTATAATCTTGGGCCTTTTGGAATCACTGGGTGCAGGCCTGGTGTCCTCTCAATATAAAGACGCCATCGCATTTTTCGTGCTCCTTTTAGTTCTCTTTCTGAAACCTACGGGAATCATGGGGTACGGGGAGGCGGAACGAGTTTAAATAGCACGAATTTCTCAAAAAGAATGAATTCTCTGTTGAAGCAAAAAGACATTCTCGCTTTCGGAGCACTGGCATTTGTTATTATTATTCTTCCGCTGTTTGTGGAAAGCAAATATTATTTCATTGTTCTGAATGTGATCGGTCTCAATACCATTGTGGTTGTGGGGCTGAACCTGCTGATAGGATTTGCGGGACAGATTTCATTGGGCCATGCTGCGTTTTATGGCTTGGGATCCTACTTCTCGGGGATACTGACCGTTAACTATGGATTCCCTTTATGGCCGGCCATGCTGGTGGGGATGCTGGCCACGGGAGCTGTCGCATATCTTATCGGATATCCGTCCTTAAAGCTCCGAGGACACTATCTGGTAATGGCCACTCTAGGGTTCGGTATTATCATCAATATCCTCATGGGTGAGCTGGAACAGTTTACCGGTGGATACGACGGTTTGATGGGGATACCGCCACTCACTATGGGCGGATTGACTTTTGATAATGATTTGAAAAATTTTTACCTGATCTGGACCTTTGTTTTTTTGTTCATGCTGGCGGCCAGAAATTTACTTAACTCCAGGGTGGGAAGGGCGTTACGCGCCATATCCGGCAGTGAAGTGGCTGCAAACTCTCTGGGGGTTAATACCGCCGATTATAAAGTAAAAGTTTTTGTCTTGAGTGCCATGTTCGCATCCATCTCAGGAAGCCTTTATGCTCACTATATTACTTTTATCAGCCCCAGTTCTTACGATTTCTATTATTCCATTCAGGTCGTAACCATGGTTATTGTTGGCGGGATGGGAAGTCTTTGGGGGTCGCTCTTAGGCGCCGGAGTTCTTACCTGTATTTCCGAAGCACTTCACATTGCAAAACAGTATCACATCATTGCATATGGTGTTTTTCTCTGTCTAGTCCTTGTGTTTCTACCGGAAGGAATCCTCATGGGCATATATAATTTATTTTTAAAAGCAAAGACACAAAAACATATTATGAAAGCCGATAGACAGTAAATGAAAAAATTTTATATTTTTTAAAAAAAAGCTTGATTAGTTGTTTTAATTCTGTTAGCAAACATCCAAAATAAATTTTTACCCCTTTTTTCTGGTTGACTGTTTTACAGCCTGGGTCGTAACCCGATAACTTGTGCGAGAAAATGTAGCCTCCCACTGATGCGGCCCAGGCTTTTTTTGTCATCCGCCAATGGCCCTCAAAGTACGACCCACAAACAAATTGTGTTTGGACCGTTTTAAAAAAACCCTTAAATTTTTACTTGGGATGATTTTTTAAATTTTTCTCGATATGCGGGGATTTCTATAATGGGCGGTCTTTCGTGCCCTTCTATTTGAAAAATATCCGGTGTGTATTGGTTTTTTATAAGATTATACTGTATCATTTCTTTGGAAAGATCTTCTTTAATATCTATTAACCCTAATTTTATTTTGCGATTGATAAATGTCATAAGAATAACAAACGCCATTTTCCCCAATGCTCTTGTATCCTGATTTCTGTGAATCCGTCTGTCAAGATCAACCTGAGCAATGACGTCAAGTCCCCATTTTTCATAAATGTCGAGAATCATGCTGGTTTCAACCCCGTACCCTATGGGGAATGGAATTGCTTCAAATATTTCTCGAAAGCCGGCATATTCACCCGATAACGGTTGTAGAATCTGTGTAAGTTCTGGGAAAAAAAGAGAAAAAAGGGGTCTAACCACAAGTTCTGTTACTCGGCCGCCGCCGGTGGGTCTGATTTTACTTTTTCCGATAGCAATCGGTCTGTCATAAAAGGCCTTTACGTATTTAATGTTATCAAAAAGGATAAGCGGTCCTAAAAGGGCATATACAAACCTGTGATGAATATTTTTTATGTCTGCATCAATGTAAACGATGATATCACCCTTTGTCACATAAAGAGCTTTCCAGAGATTTTCACCTTTGCCTTTGAACGATTCAAGATCAGGTAGAATTTCCGTTGCTTTATAAACATCGGCGCCAAATGATCTGGCAATTTCTCTGGTTTTGTCTGTCGACTCGGAATCGATAACAACAATCTCATCCAGCAGCGGATAGCGGGTCATTAACTCTGATTTTACTATCAGAATTTCTTTTGCTATGGTCTTTTCTTCATTTAACGTGGGTAGGCACAGAGAAATCTTCAGATTTTTTCTTCGTTTTTCCTCTACAAGCCGATCCAGATCGTTGAATTCGGAATAATGGAATGTATTTTTATCAAGCCAGCTACTCTTCATCGCACACCCCGTTGTCAATGGCCATAATTACTCCGATAATCTGTGCGATCCCTTTAAACATGGGTTCAATTTCGGCTGTGGCATTTATATGTTGATGGTTTTCTCCCCGGGTAATTCCTAAAGTAACCGCCGGTATCTTTCGCGAAAGAAAAATTGAAAGTTCGGATTCACTCGGTTCGCTTATGGGGGTCAACTCGAGTTTTCTCATAACCTCTACCGTGCTTTTTACCAGGGGATGATTAAATTTTATTCTTGCCGCATTAATATTGCTCAACGTTTTTAGCTTCAGATCAACTTCATATTCGTGACTGATACCTTCAACAATATCTTTAATGTTGTTAAAAATAGATTTTACCATTTTGTCGGAGTTGCTTTGGATCTCAAAGCCAAGTTTTGCATCATAGGCAATCATACCGTGCTTGAAGCCACCCGAAATTTTCCCGATAATTACCCTTGAGCGGGGTCTTTGAGGCAGGCGCAGCTTTAAAATCTGATTGATCACTTCATTTAATATCAGAATCGCATTGGGTTTGAATTTGTGTTCCCATCCATTATCTGTAGAAATGTTGCAGTCAACTTCACATCGAATCATGCCGTCGGCGTAATAGTTAATTCTTCCGAGCTCATAACTCTCAATGCACACAGCACCTCTTATGGGAGTACTCCATGTTTTTAAGAGGTGCCGGATGCCTCTAAGGTTGCCTCTGCCCAAAGATTGTATAACACCTGCCAGAACGATGTCGGATTCAAAACTCAAATTTAATTTCCTAAAAACTTCGGGCAATGAGACCAGAACCCCGACACCGATGGAGTTTTCTGTGACGCCGGCACCGATTATTGAATTTTCTTTGATGGTATAATAATGGTCAATGTCTGTTCCCCAAATAGTATCAAGGTGCGCAACCACAAAAATCGGCGGCCTTGTTTCCGATGTCCCCTTGATAATGCCGATGGGATTTCTGTAGCCGTCGGTTGTACATTCATCAACACGGAAATCGGCCAGTCTCTCCATAAAAACACTGGTACGTCTCTTCTCTTTAAACGTGGGTGCAGGTATCTGCCCGATCAATACGATGTTGGTAATAATTGTCTCTTTGATGGATTTGATCGTATCAACAAATTCGGGAAGCTTATCGAGATAGCTGTCCATGTTGACTCCATTGAGATGAGACCTTTGAAAAACGCCCCCTTTTGTCCAATTCCTGCGTCAGGCTCAAATTTTAATCCTCAAAATACTCAATGTATTCCTGTGGTTAAAATTTTCGCCTTCCTTGTTATTGAACAAAATTGAACATTTTTCAAAGGTCTCAAAATATGTTGAATGGTGGTATACCAATAAAAATACACCAAAACACAGGGGAAGGTCAATA
>JASFHC010000157.1:0-6026 GCA_050123435.1 Desulfobacterales bacterium | reverse complement strand
CATTCCAATATCTTCTAAAGGTTCAAGTATATCTTTTCTTAGAAATTCTATCCCTTTTTTGCTGTAATGATTTTTTGCGTATTCAATTCTTTTTTTAAAGCTATCCACGCCGACGACTTCACCGTTCGGTTGAACCAGTTTGTGCAGATAAAAGGAAGTCTTGCCGGAACCACACCCCAGATCGGCTACGCGCATGCCCGGCTTTATACCGGCCCATCGGGCCTGTTCTTGCAAAACCGTACCATCTATTTTCATTTCGAGACGAAGCGTCTCTTCGTTGCTTTCCATAAAATATTCAGGGTGTTGCATATATGGAACTCCAGGTGCTATTTATCGAGCTCGGTCTTTATAACCCGCCCGATTGTTTCAAGTAAATATGGCTTTTTTACATATGAAGTTGCGCCCAATTTTTGAGCTTCTCTGACACGATCTGTCTCCGAGTAACCGCTTGCGATTATTGCTTTCTGATATGGATTTATCTCGAGAATTTTTTTGTAGGTATCAAGCCCATCCATGCCCGGCTCCATTATCATATCTAAAATCACCAAGTCTGCCGAATTATTCTTCAGGTAATCAACAGCTTCTTCACCGTTTGAGGCAGATACAACAGAATAACCCAATTTTATCAACATATCAGATGCAATCATTCTTTGATCTTTTACATCATCAACCACCAAAAGCGATTCGCCGTTTCCCATAATATCTTTGATGGATGATATGGGCTTATCCATGGCCAGTTCCTGTCTGACTACTGGAAAATAGAGCGTAAATTCAGTCCCTTGTCCTTCAGTACTTTTTACATCAATATATCCATTATGGTCTTTTACGGTTCCCCAAACAACGGCCATGCCCAATCCTGTTCCGCTTTTTCCCATGACCTTTTTGGTGTAAAAAGGTTCAAATATCCTTTCTAAATCTTGTGAAGGAATACCGATACCTGTGTCACGAACGCTTAAGGTAATATAATCCCCCTCTTTTATGTTGTCATAACCATATAACGATGTATCAACATACTGGTTTTTTGTCGATATAATTATTTCTCCACTATAGGGAATGGCCTCTAAGGCATTACTGACCAAATTCATTACAGTTTTAGACAGATGAACAGGGGAGCCTAAAATATTGAGCAGGTTTTGTTCAAAATCAGTTTTTACATGAGCGTTTGGATGATATGACTTTAAATTTTCATACTCCGGGCTTTCTAAGTATTCGGTAATGATAGAATTTAAATTTATTACCTTAGTATGTACAACGCCTCTTCTTGCCAGAGTCAATAAATCCTGAACAATAGCGGCCGCTCTTTCTCCCGCCTTTTGTATCGTTAATATGGGCTTTCTTTGAGGGCTGTCCAAAGGAATATCCATTAACAACAGCTCAGGGTAACTTACAATGCCGGACAAAATATTGTTTAAATCATGCGCCACTCCGCCTGCGAGAGTTCCGAGAGCCTCCATTTTTTGTGCTCTTTGGAGCCGGGCTTCCAATTTCCTTTTATCAAGTTCCGCATGTTTAAGTTCTGTTATATCACTACCAATGCAAAGGATTTCTTTAAAATTTCCATCACTATCGAATATGGGTTTATAAGTCCATGCAATCCACGTTTTTGTGCCATTTCTGAGCACACTTTCGCTTTCATTAATAATTGGCTGCTCTGGGTTGTCTTTAAGAATCGCTAAACGCCTATCAAGGATTTTCCTTGTTGATTTTGTATTCGGAAAGATCGTACCGAGAATATTTTTCCCGAGGATTTCATTTTCAGTATAATTAAAAAATTTTTGTGCAAAAATGTTAAAAAAGGTGATATTTCCCTTTGTGTCTTGTCGCATAATGATGCTGTTCGCATTTTCAACGAGATCACGATACTTTTTTTCATTCTCCTGAAGTTGCTGGAATGACATGGCATTTGTGATACTAACGGCTGTTTGAGAAGCAATTCCCATCATAAAATTCATATCACTCTTGGTAAGTGGTCTTTTTGACCTGATATTATCTACAGCCAATATGCCGAGTGATTCGTTTTCAAAAACGAGGGGAACACAAATTAGTGACTGTACACCCATTTTTTTAGCAAATGCCAGACTTCTTTTTGAGAGCTTTTTTTCAATTTCCGTAATATCGCTTATCAGAATGTTTTTTTGATCTCTAAATGCCTCAACGAAGGTTCCTTTTGATTCAGGTTTATCGAGATGAAACTCGGTTTGTCTCAAGAGATCTTCTATTCCATTGTTGTAACCGTATCCGGCGCTGTAAGTGAGTCGAGTTTTATCGCTGTTTGCAAGCATGATCATACCACGGTCAAAGCCTATATGCTCCTTCATGATGCTTACTACAGTACTTATGAGCTGGTCGACATTTATGATTGAAGAGGTAGCCTTGCCAATTTCCTGAATAAGCAGAGCATTGTTATGGCGAATATTCATCTCATCTAAAAGATCCTGGGCAACATTACCCTGGGTTTCAACCGTTTTACTCAATTCTTTTTTTTCTAAATTCTCGGATAATAACGCAAGGGCCATAGTCGTAAGCAAACAGAAAAAAACAAGGATTGTCCAGGTTGTTCGAGGCAAGGCAAAGAAAAGAGCTGCACAGGTAAGAATACCAATCAGAAGAGAATAATTCCGTATCCGTTTCCAGATGAGAGACAAAGTTTTCTCCCAGCTGATGATGTAACTGCAGGATTTATCGCCTTTATGAAAACACAAAGGATGCTCAACATTGGCCAGACGATCGGTGAACAACATTGCCAGGGATTCGAATACACCGAGACGGTTTTCACATTGATACGGTTTTTCATTTACACCGTTTTTCGGTGTAGAAATAATTTCAACTATGTTGGGCCCAATTTTTTTTACACGAATAGTAGCACCTCGACTCATGATGGGATAGACTTTTCCCATCAAGAGATAAACACTGGTCAGGCTCATTAATCCTAATGTATATTGTTTTATAGGACCCATTCCCTCGTATGAGGTTGTATATCGTCCGGCATCTCTTGCAATATTGGGATTTCCTGTTTTTTCAACCAGGGCTTCATGAAAACGGTCCGTCTGAGACTGAGTGAACCAGTGTGCAGGGTCTTCCACCTCATACCCGGTTATTCCTGCATACCCTAAGACAAAATCGATATCCAAATCCGGATAATATTTCCTAAGGTATTCTATAAAAGTTTTTATGATTCGGCTATTATAAAGAGGTGGTGAGTCGTTCATTATTTATGTTCCTTGGTCGAGAGCCTATAAAACTTCTAGAGAAAAATAAAGAACTTAAGATCTTTCAAATTGAGATTACAAAAGAGGAAGTTTTATGTCAAGCGAGGAAGTGCGGCGAAAAGTGAATGCACAGACCTCATCTGTAAACGCCTGAGGGTTAGAACCGTTCAATGAGTTTGTTAATCAGGTAGGTACTCTCCCGCATCGCCTGTTCACTAAAAGTTCCGAACCAGTCTGTAATTTTTTTAAATTCGGTTCGAAACATTTCTTTGTCACCCGTTTCAACCATGGCAAGATTGTTCGCAAGAGAAGAAAGATACTCTTTCAGTAGGGCAAGCCGTTTGGGGGATGCGAATATGATTTCAGAGTAAAGTGATGGGTCTTGTGCAAAAAGCCTTCCCACCATCCCGAGTTCCAGGCGGTAAATCGGACTGGAAAATTCTAAAGTTCGCGACAAATCTATTTGTTTGTTACACAAGAATTGACCGAATGCAAACGTTGCAAAATGTCGAACTGTTTGAACGATTGACATGATTTCATCGTGCTCCTGTGCGGTCACTTGCAGGATAATCGTACCCCAGGCGCTGAATTGATCAACAAGCCATCGGCATGAGGGCAGATTTCTTCCGGGGGTGACGACGACGATCTGCTTGTCCATGGTTGAAGTTGTTGGACCGAAGAGAGGGTGCAGACCAATCACCGGTCCCCGGAAAGCGTCGAGCATGGCATTTAAAGGTTGCTCTTTAATACTGGTGATATCTGCAAGAACACAATCAGGCGGCAGGTGAGGACCCAGTTCTCCGGCCACTTCAGCAGTTACTTCAATGGGGACACTGATAATTGCAAGTTCGATCCCGTGGCAAAGTTTTTCGACATTCACCCAATCATTTCGGTCCAGACTGCGCACCTTGTAACCAGAATCGACAAACCATTTAGAAAAATATTGCCCCATACTCCCCATGCCGCCAACCATAAGAACAGTTGCACCGTCGCGGACGCCTTTTTGCGAGAGACGAGCGGCTTGCTCTACCCGTGACTGGCGGAGAATACGACGGTAAAGTTCTTCAATATAATCAGAATCCAGCCCCGCTTCAGCTCCCTGATTTCGGAGTTGAGAAATCAGATTTTCTTCCCGGGCCGGGTGATAGACAGGGAGGTTGTGGGCTTTTTTGAGATTAACAACGCGTTCGACTTCTGACTGGCGTTTTGCAAGAAGGGAGACGATATTCTGATCGATGGTGTCGAGTTGTCTCCTTAAATTTTCAAGTTCCTGCTCAATCTTATTCCTGACAGAATTTACAATTCTGGATGCGGACGGCTGTTCTGTATTATTAGTTTCCATGATTTCGAAGATATAACATCTTCCAATGGTGTTTTGCAAGTAAAGGATTCATCTTATACAAGGCAAACGCATTTTTATCCCAATGTAGGGATAGCGCTCCGCAAGGGCGTGCTTCTCTTTCCAACCGACTGAAACTTGTGCTTAAGCACCCGTAAGCCCAAGCCATGCCGGAGTTATGAAAAACAATTCGTCGCTAACTTATCCCATAGATTTTTTAAGTCATCATTTCATTCGTCTCGGGCTAACGTGTGCTAACGCCCTTCAAACAGTCAGTCGGTTTCCAAGAGAAACAAGCCCTTGCTAAGCTGTACCCAAAATCAAATAAGTTTATCCTGGCATCTTATGCTTGCCTTTGTCATTGAATAAGGGTAAAAACATCATTGTTGGACGTTCATCTTTTAATTCTTACAAATCATCAAACCATTACAACGGGTAGGACATGTTTTTGAAGCTCGTTTGCAAAATTGTAGTCATCACAGCAACCCTCTTTTTATGCTCATGCATGCCAAAGACAATTTATGAAAAGTTTGATCCTTCAGCTCAGCTTTTTTCCAGGGCTGAAAAAATGTTTCAAAAAAAATCCTATGACAACGCGCTTGTTTTATTCAATGAGTACCTTGATCGATTTCCTGACGGGCCTATGGCCGATGCAGCGTTAATGAGGACAGGAGCAATCCATGTGGCTCTTGGGAATAATGACAGCGCTCGTGATGTTTATAACCGACTCATCACCGAATATCCGGAAAGTTATTTTGTTCCTGATGCCGGGATTGAAATAATGGTCACTTATTACAACCAGGGAGACTATGTAAAAGTGATCGAACAGGCAGCCGACTTTCTCAAACATGCTGTTTCCGAATCCCATATTCTCAGAACATATATATTAGCAGGTGATGCCTATTTAACTTCGGGATATCCAAAAGATGCTGTTAATTACTATGCGGCAGCATATGCAAAAGCGCAGGATCCGGGAAAAAAGGTCATTATATTAAAGCTTAAAGATGCCATCCGGAAGCTTAGTCCTCAAGATATCGCATTTCTTTTAAAAGGCCGGGAAGAGAGGTTCCCAGCAGGCTATCTCATGTTTCAGTTGGGGGTTATCAGTGCCGGTGTGGAAAAATACGATGATGCACTACGGGAGCTCTCGGAGTTTATCGAAAAGTTTCCGGATCACGAACATGTGCAACAGGCAAAAAATCTAATATCGGAGATTAATCAAAAGTCTATTTATAGCCGGTATACCATAGGATGTTTGCTCCCTTTGAGCGGTCCTTATAGGCTTTACGGCAACAAAGCATTAAATGGTGTTGAACTGGCCTTGAATAAATTCAGCTCACAAAACAGTTCTTCTCATATCAAGGTGATCATAAAAGATACGGAATCTGATCCGGTTAAGACCGAGCGGGCCGTAAAAGAATTGTTTAATGAAAAGGTTGCCGCCATAATTGGTCCCGTTATTATGGCTGAACCAGCTG